>DMUD01000031.1 GCA_003476475.1 Cytophagales bacterium
TCAAGTTGGAAGTGTTTTACAAAACCATTCGCACCTCGGTCGAATTCATCGCCTTTTTACACACCAATTTCGAGGCAAGGCACTTCAACTCTATTCAAAAAGACGAACTTTTTATCACCAAAAGGTCATCCAACTTACAGAAAATCGAGAAAGAGTTTCTGTACTATACATTTCTGCCCGATGAATTGAAAGTGTTTTTCCTAAAACCCATTCATCTCGAAAAGCATGCCGACTGGTATTCCTACAAATTGGAAAAACTGAACATTCCCGATGTTTCGATTCTGTGGCTGCACAGCTCCTTTACTGCAAAAGATTTCGCGATGTTGCTCGACAAGCTTTTTTTGTTTTTGGAAAAAAGACCTACCAAGTCTGTGCCGAAAGAGGGACAGGAAAAAGTAACGACACAATTCTACATTAAAAAAGTAGCCGATAGAATTGCCGAACTGAAAGAAAAGACCGAATACAGCACTTTGGCCAACATTCTTAGAAATAGCACCTCATTCGGTTCTATCGACAACCTGTTTTCGCAATACCAATCAAAACTTTACCAGCTTTTGCAGTCGAAAAGCTACCATCCCACATTGGCCCTTAGCCATGGAGACTTGTGCGCCTCGAATATGTTGTACGACAAGCGCATCAGCATGCTGAAACTCATAGACCCACGAGGCGCCGATACGAAAGAAGAATTGTTTTTCGACTCTTACTACGACCTGTGCAAGCTTTCACATTCTATTTTGGGCGACTACGACCTGATAAACAATGGTTTATTTGAACTTACATACAAAAGCAACATGCAAATAGAAATAAAACTCGATACGCTGCCAAATAAGGAACTGTACCAAAAACAATTTCTTGACAAGCTGCGCCACTACCAGCTCGACTATGAGTTGGTGCGCATTTTCGAAGTTTCACTATTCATTAGCATGTTGCCCTTGCACATCGACAACCCCAAAAAAGTCTTGGCTTTTGTACTGAACGCTGCCCAAATTTTAAACCAAATAAAATGAACACAACTAAACTAAACCCACACATTTCCAACCTTTCATTTCATTATGCCTGCTATGCTTGCATATTGCTATTTTCTTTCATTCCGCTCTTTTTCAATTTGCCCTACCGCATTCATCTGGACTTGCCATACGAAGGTGCCTACCGCATGTACATTGGCCAAATGCCATTCAAAGATTTTGGCATTCCCTTTGGATATGGTTTTTTCATTATTCCAACAGCTTTTTTTCATCTTTTTGGCCCCCATCTTACCTCTTTGCTTTACGCCCAAGCATTTTTGAACATGGTGTCTTGTTTGGCATTACTTAGCATTCTAACCTCGCTTCATTGCCGACGTGCCGTGGTATTTCTTTCAGTTTTTGTGTATTGTCTAAGCTATATTTTTATTTATTTCTGGCCTTGGCACACCCACACGGCTTATACCTATGGCTTAGTAGCCATTGCCTTTTTGCTGAAACTGAGAGAAGACACTTCCCAAGGCAAAACTTTGATGTTGACCACCTTCGCAGCCTTTTTTTCTTTCCTTTCCCTGTTTACCAAGCAGGATTACGGAGGGTTGAACCTCGCCTTTTGTGGAATTTTACTTTCACTTAAAGCATATTATGCGCGCAAATGGTGGCCAATGGCGAGTTTTGCCATTGCCTATTCGACCTTTGGTCTTGCTTTCATTTTCCCTCTTTTAAAGCATGATTTCGGGTATTGGTTCAACCACGGCCAAGCCCCACACACGGCAAGGCTTCATAAAAGCGATTTCCTAAACGAGCTATTTATGAGCGCCGACTGGGAAAAGTTCTATTTGCTGATAATAGGCTGTGTAGTCATTTGGCAACTTAGCGAAAACAGAAAATACTTGAAAGAAAAGTCAAGCGTATTGTTGCTTTTGCTGTGCTTGGGTATGATAGTGGAAGCCATTATAACCAAAGTAACCAGCCGCATGTCGACCGGGACTACTACTTATTACCATGCATTTGCGGTGGCCTATCTACTCCATTCGGTGGGCGACAAACTGAAGATTCACCAGCTTTCTCACCTTTTGCCCATTCTGGTATTGGTCATGCTTTGGTGGTCGCCCATGTATTGGAAATATGCCAGTCGAATGTTCCAAATAGGTCAAAGTCAAATTCCGCGCAAAGCGAAAGAAAGTAGCCAACAATTTGGCTGGGAAGTGTCCGAATTCAAAAGTTTGCAAAAAGTAAAAATACCCACTGCCACCATCGAAGGCATAAGACGGCTGAAAAAGATGGAAATGCTTGAAAAGGCCAAAAAACTAAACGTAATGAACATGTCCGAGCTCACCTCACTGCCCTATGAGTTGGGCTATGTGCCACTGAAAAAGGTTCCACTTTGGTACGACTTGGGTGTTGCCATCTTTCCCAAACAAGTAACAGAAATATGTGGCAAAATAGCGAAAGAAGAATATGACCTTTTTCTTTTCGAAGTGGTGCCATCGTTAGATAATTTTTATCCCGAAGAGGTGAGAACTTGTTTGCAAAACCACTACCAATTGAAAGATATTTTCTTGGCTCCACGCAAAGAAGAAGATTCCATTATCGAAGTGTACACAAGAAAATGAAAGCCCTTTCTTTAGTTATTCCCTGCTACAACGAAGCACTAAACATCCCGCTCATTGCCAAGAAATGTGAAGAGATGGTGCCAGAAGGCTTGAACATGGAAATTGTTTTGGTAAACAACGGCTCGACCGACCAAACCGCCGATGCCATTCGTAATGTGGAAAAAAAAAGGCCCGATTTATTTGTGTGTTGCCACATAGTAAAAAACATAGGCTACGGCCATGGCATTTTGACTGGCTTAAAAATAGCAAAAGGCCAAGTGTTGGCTTGGACTCACGCCGACATGCAAACCGACCCAAAAGACGTGATAAAAGCCTACGAACTTTACCTAAGCCAACACGACCAAAGTGTTTTGGTTAAAGGCCAACGAACCAATAGGGCTTTCGTGCCAAACCTTTTTACATGTGGAATGGGAATAATTGCTTCTATGGCGCTAGGCGAAAAACTGCACGACATTGGCGCACAACCCAAACTGTTTAGCAAATATTTTTACAAACAGCACTTGGCCAATAAAGGTCCTAACGATTTCTCTCTCGACCTATATGCCATGTACTGCGCCCAAAAGTTTGGAAGCATTGTCACTTTTCCCGTTTATTTCAAAAAACGTGCCTTTGGCGAGGCCAAAGGCGGTGGCAGTGTAAAAACCCGACTAAAAGTAACCATGCGAGTTTTGGATTTTATATTCAAATTGCGCAAAAAAATAAAAATCGAAAAATTTGCCCGAAGCCCACAAATGCGATAATGAAAATAGCAATTTCTGCGATTTTTTAGACTGGGCTCTTTCCTTTTCGCCTTTGGCCAATGTGCAACACCATACGGTTTCTTTCGGTGAACAACTCAAGGTTCATTTTATGTTCATTTCTTCCGAAACCCATTTTTCAGCCGAATTAGGCGAAAGAGAATTGATTCTTTGGGAAGACATTTGGTTGCAAAAAAAGGAACTGGTAAAAGCAAGAATAGCCGCGCTGCTTGGCAAAACCAAAAAAATATATGCCAGAAACACGAACATAATTGCTTTGGATAAAACGCACGCCGCTTCTTTTTTGAACGAAAACCATTTGATGGGCTTCGCCACGGCAAAATACAAAGTAGGGCTCGCCTACAAAGGCATTTTGGTGGCCGTTGCCTTGTTTAGTTCTATGAAAAAATATTATCGTAATGGCGTGCTCTTCCATTCAGCAGAGCTTGTTCGATTTGCCAATATGAAAGGGATACACGTACAGGGTGGCCTTAGCAAGCTACTCGATTATTTCATTGCCGAAAGAAAACCCGACGACATCATGACCTATGCGGACAAAGAATGGACGGTGGGCAACACCTACAAAAAACTCGGATTCAAAAAGGTAGATGTAAGCCCTCCTATCATGTTTTGGGTACACCCACAACAACTGAATCGTTTGTCTTGGCAAGAAGTAGAGAAACTTTTTGCCCCAAAACAGCCTCTTACAAATAAGGAGTTGGAAAACTATTTACTTGAAAAAGGCTATCGCCAAATCTTCAACCAGGGGAATGACAAATACCTTTTACTACTCAAATAAGCAAAAAAAGACCCAACATGGTCGGGTCTTTTTTACAATGCTAAATGCAGCTTTTGTTTACAGGTTGGTCAATTTTTTGAAAACCATTTCCTTATAGATTACTTTTTCATCCGAAACGTTGCCAAGACCAAAAGAAAAAAGCAAGCTAATGTATATAGGCAACAGCCGTTAAAATGCCGATATTGCATGCAGTTTTTTCAAAAGCATGAAAAAAAATTTTGACATTATCTATGTTTTTATCGCCGTGGCAGGCATTTCGCTGTTTGTTCCGTTTTTGGGTTCAGCACATTTGTTCGACTGGGACGAGGTGAATTTTGCCGAGTGCGCGCGCGAAATGCTTATCACAAAAGATTATTCCCGCGTTTACATCGACTTTCAACCATTTTGGGAAAAACCACCCATGTTTTTTTGGCTTCAAAGCACCGCCATGCGAGTGTTTGGCGTAAACGAATTTGCGGCACGTTTCCCCAATGCGCTTTGTGGCGTGGCCACTTTGCTCATTTTGTATGCCATTGGCAAAAAACTCTTCCACCAAAAATTCGGCATTTTGTGGACTTTGGCATATGCCGGTTCTTTTTTCCCCAATATGTATTTCAAATCGGGCATTATCGACCCTTGGTTCAATCTTTTTATCTTTTTATCGCTGTACTTTTTTATCCTGTATTCTTGGAAAAGAAACCATTTTGAAAAACCCTCGCTCGGTCAGGGACTTTTTTACTACGCTGCCCTTTCGGGTGTTTTCATGGGCTTGGCTATTCTGATGAAAGGACAGGTGGCTTTTGTGCTTTTTTGCCTCAGTTTGGGTGTGTACTTTTTGTACAATCGTTTCAAACTTTTTTTCAGTGTAGTGCATGTGTTTTGGTATTTGTTGGTCACTTTTTTGGTAACCCTTACTTGGTATGGCTACGAGACCGCCAAAAACGGCACTTGGTTTATTGCTGAGTTTATTCAATACCAGTACCGATTGTTTTCAACCCACGACGCCGGACAAGAAGGTTTTCCGGGCTATCATTATGTGGTTATTTTACTAGGGTGCTTTCCTGCTTCGGTACTTGCCTTACCCTCTTTTTTCAGAAAAACTCAAGAAAAACCACCCGAAAAAGATTTTAGAATATGGATGATAATTCTTTTTTGGGTAGTAACGGTACTTTTCAGTGTGGTGAAATCGCGCATCATACACTACTCGTCCTTGGCTTGGTTTCCAGTCACTTTTTTGGCGGCCTACACGGTTTACAACCTTATCGAAGGACGCAACGACTGGAAGCGCTATGTCGGGATTATGGTGGGTTTTCTTGGCTACCTCATTGCCCTCCTTTTGGCCGTGTTCCCTTTTGTGGCCCTGAATATCAAAAAAATAATTCCGTATGTAGAAGATGTTTTTGCTCAGGCCAATATGGAGGCCGATGTGCCTTGGACTGGCTTTGAAAGCCTGATAGGAATTGCTTTTGCGGTATTTGTGTTTTGGGGTCTAAAATGGTTTAAAAATGGCAAGCCGTATCAAGCGGCTTTTGCATTATTCGGTGGCACGGGTCTCACCATTTTTTTGGCTAGCGCCGGGATAGTGACTCAAATAAAGGGCTACTCGCAACAACCGGTTATTGAGATT
>DMUD01000087.1 GCA_003476475.1 Cytophagales bacterium
TTGATTATGGAATTTGAAAAAGAATTCAACATTTCAATTCCAGACGACCAAGCTGAAAACATCACTACAGTAGGTCAAGCGGTAGCTTATTTAGAAAGCCACGCAAAGTAATTTATCTTTATCTTTTTCAATTGTATTTTATGGCATTAAAGAGGGTAGTTGTTACTGGAATTGGAGCACTTACACCCATTGGCAATACCGCCCCAGAATACTGGGAAGGTTTAAAGTCCGGAAAAAGTGGTTCTGCTGCTATTACCCGCTTTAATGCTGAAAAATTCAAGACTCGTTTTGCATGCGAGGTCAAAAATTTTAATCCTGAAGACTTCATAGACAGAAAAGAAGTTAAGCGACTTGACCCTTTCAGTCAATTTGGTTTGGTAGCTGCCGATGAGGCAGTGAAAGACTCAGGTATAGATCTTGAAAAAATTGACAAAGATGGAGTTGGGGTAATTTGGGGATCTGGAATAGGGGGTATCAATGTTTTCCAGGAAGAGGTGATGAATTTCGCCAAAGGGGATGGAACACCTCGATTCAACCCTTTTTTTATTCCTAAAATGATTGTGGACATTGTGGCTGGTCATATTTCAATGAAGTATGGTTTCCGTGGCCCAAATTTTGTAACAGTTTCAGCTTGTGCTTCAGCTTCGAACGCGATTGTGGATGCCTACAATTACATACGACTCGGGAAAGCCAACATAATCGTATCGGGTGGTTCTGAGGCAGCCATCACCGAAGCAGGTATTGGAGGATTTAGTGCCATGAAAGCCTTGTCCGAAAGAAATGATTCTCCAGAAACGGCCTCTCGTCCTTTCGATGTTGACCGCGATGGTTTTGTGATGGGAGAGGGGGCAGCGGCACTTATTTTGGAAGAATACGAACATGCCAAAGCGCGTGGTGCAAAAATCTATGCCGAAATTGTGGGCGGTGGTATGTCGGCCGATGCACATCACCTAACAGCGCCTCATCCAGAAGGTTTGGGGGTAATTGCTGTTATGAAAAGCGCTTTGAGTGACAGTAACACACATTTGGAAGAAATTGATTACATAAATGTACACGGCACATCCACTCCGTTGGGTGACATTGCTGAGATTACGGCCATCCAAAAAGTTTTTGGCGAGCATGCGTATAAACTCAATATCAGTTCTACTAAATCGATGACAGGCCACTTGTTGGGTGCTGCTGGTGCAATAGAAGCTGTGGCCAGTATTTTTGCTTTGTGCCATCAAATTGTGCCTCCAACTATCAATAATTTCAACAGAGATGAAAGAATTGACCCTAAATTGAATTTAACCCTCAACAAAGCCCAAGGTAGAAATATTCGTGTTGTTGTTAGTAATACTTTTGGTTTTGGTGGTCATAATTGCTCAATTATCTTCAAAAAATTAGACTAAATTGTTTCATTGGCGATACATCTTTCTTCATAAGGAGAAAAGGGTTTTTTTGTCGCGAATACATTCTATTACAGGTCTTTACCCAAAGAATAGGCATCTTTATGAGCAAGCTTTTAGGCACTCGTCTGCTTTGAAAGGACAGGGTCTTCAAAAAGATGAGTCATACGAACGTCTTGAGTTTTTGGGTGATTCTATATTGGGGGCAGTAGTCGCAGAGTATTTATTTAAAAAATATCCCAAAAAAGACGAAGGTTTTCTTACGGACGTACGGTCTAGAATTGTAAACGGAGATTCGCTCAATCAACTTGCAAAAAAAATTTCATTGGATAGGTTGGTTGAATTCGAACGAAGAAATCGTTCGGTTAAGTTTTCTTCAATATATGGCGATACTGTAGAGGCGCTCATTGCCGCTATTTATTTGGATTACGGATATGAACAAGTGAGAAAATTTATCTTGTATAAGCTCATTTACAATCATTTGGATATTGATCATATAGTGCAGCATAACTCCAACTACAAGAGCGTTTTACTCGAGTGGGCAAATAAAAACAATAAGAATATTTCATTTAAAAAAGTAGCAGAGGAAGGAAGCGGTCATCAAAAAGTGTTTACTGTTGAAGTTTGGGTAGAATCAGAACCAATAGCCACTGGTAAAGGAAATTCCAAAAAGAAGGCGGAGCAAGAAGCCGCTCAGAATGCTCATGCCATTTTAAACGAAGTCAAGAATTCTTAAGAAATTGTTTTTATAAATCAAAATTACTTTTACTTGGCGTAACTTACTGCACGCATTTCTCTGATGACAGTCACTTTTATTTGACCTGGATACTGCATGTCCTTTTCAATTTTTTGGGCGATATCGTACGAAAGCTGATCCGCTATTTTGTCATCCACTTTTTCCGAATCGACCAAAACACGCAATTCTCGACCCGCTTGGATGGCATAGCATTTGTTCACTCCTTCAAAACTCAATGCTAAGTCTTCTAGCTCATGCAAACGTTTCATATACGCTTCCATCATTTCGCGGCGCGCACCGGGTCTAGAACCTGAAACAGAGTCACATATTTGTACAATAGGGGAAATGATGGAAGTCATTTCAATTTCGTCGTGGTGAGCGCCTATGGCATTGCATATTTCGGGATGCTCTTTATACTTCAGAGCCAGTTCCATACCTACAATCGCATGTGGTTTCTCAATTTCTTCAGGATATACTTTGCCAATGTCGTGCAACAAGCCAGCCCTTTTCGCCATTTTGGCATTCAAGCCAAGTTCGGCGGCAAGTGTAGAACAAAGTTTGGCCACTTCTCTAGAATGTTGTAATAGATTTTGTCCATATGAAGAACGGAAGCGCATACGACCCAC
>DMUD01000057.1 GCA_003476475.1 Cytophagales bacterium
AGCATTATGGTGGTATTGGTACTGGTTTCGGTCATTGGTATTTTACGCATAAAACCAGTTTCCTACATGGTGGACGACCTGCCCGAGAGCAATGGGGTTAAAACTGATTTGGCCTTTTTCGAGACTCATTTCAAAGGCGTAATGCCCTTGGAAATCGTGGTCGATTTGGGCAAGCCAAAAGCGGTGTTCAAGTTGAACAATTTGAAGAAATTGGAAGAGTTGGAAGAGTTTCTGCAGAAAGAACAAAACATTGCGCCACCTTTATCGATCCTCAACGTGGTAAAAGGGGCCACCCAATCGTTTTACAACAACAATCCAGATTTTTATCGCCTACCCGACAACATGGATAAAAGTTTTATCATGAGTTATTTCGGGGCGAAAAGCGGCAACATTGGTTTAATAAAAAGTTTTGTTGATTCTACGGGCCAAATAGTGCGTTTTTCTATGAAAGTGGCCGACTTAGGCAATGTAAAAATGAATGAGTTGATGAATGAGCGCATCAAACCACGCGTGGCTGAAATTTTTGAGGGAAAGGATTTTGACATTCATTACACTGGCACCACCTTGTTGTTTATCAAAGGCACACAATACCTCATCAACGACTTGTCGGGTAGCTTGTTTTTTGCTTTTATTTTAATTTCACTCATGATGGCCTTGATTTTTGCAGATTTTAAAATCATTATTATATCGGTCATTCCCAATATTTTACCTATTGTCATAACTGGAGGTGTCATGGGGCTTATGGGTATTCCTTTAAAACCCAGCACTGCTCTCACTTTTAGTATCGCATTTGGAATTTCGATAGACAGTACCATTCATTTTTTGAGCAAGTACAAACAGGAGCTTACCATTTGTGACGGCGATTATAAAAAGGCCATTTTACTAAGCTTACGTGAAAGTGGCATAAGTATGATTTATACCTCGCTCGTGTTGTTTTTTGGCTTCGTCATTTTTGCCTTTTCAGAGTTTGGCGGCACTATTGCATTGGGCATGCTTACCTCTCTTACCTTGTTTTTTGCACTTTTTACGAACTTGGTCTTGTTGCCTTGTTTACTCGTCAGTTTCGATCATAATAGGTTGTCTGAACCTAAAAACAAACCAAAAGGCTTGTTTGGCTTGTCAAAGATACAGATTCGCGAAAGGTTGCAATTATTGAGAGCACGCCGCCAAGCCAGAAGAGCAAAGAAGCTCAAATAGAGAAATACAGTTTCATACTATATAGAAGATGCATTTTTCTGATATCATAGGTTGCGATTCACTTAAAAAAACCCTTACAACTGCAGTGCAAAAGAACCATTTGGCACATGCATTGCTTTTTAGGGGTCAAGAAGGAGGGCCAGCTTTGGCTATGGCTTTGTCTTTTTCCAACTATTTGTTGTGCCCCAACCGGACTACCACGGATGCTTGTGGACAGTGCAGCGCATGCTCGAAATCGGCCAAATATGTGCATCCCGATATGCATTTTGTATTACCTTACAAAAGTCTTGGTACCGGTTCTGAAGACGAGGCAAGAGCAGAAATGATGACCAAATGGCGTTCCTTGTTGGCAGTAAATTGTTGGGTAACGCTGGCTGATTGGACTAATCATGCCGGTATTGAAAGCAAACAAATAAGTATTTCGGTGAAGGAAAGCCGCAAGATATTGTACCATGTTGCCTTGAAACCTTTCGAAGCAGAAAAAAAAATCATTTTCATTTGGTTGCCCGAGCTACTTGGGGTAGAGGCTGCCAACGCCTTGCTAAAAGTACTGGAGGAACCCAATGTGCGCACCCAATTTATTTTGGTTTGTGCGGAATATGAGCAGATTTTGCCCACCATTCTTTCACGTTGTCAGCTTGTTTCGGTGCCTAGTTTTTTAGAACAGGAAATAGCTCATGAATTGGTTTCCAATTTTCAACTTGAATCATCTAAAGCCGTTCAAATAGCCCGTTTGGCCGATGGTAGCATGAACGAAGCCATCAAGCTTTCTGCCGACATGCCAGACGATAACCTCACGAAATTCAGGGAGTGGTTTCGTTTGTGTTACGGACAAAAATATACCGAACTGGTTGCCTGGGCCGACGATTTTCAGTCGATGGGAAAAGAACCACAAAAAAATCTCTTACAATTTGGCTTGGTCATGCTCCGCGAAACCTTGGTTTGGAATTTTGGAGACGAGTCGCTGGTAAGACTCACTAAGGATGAAAAAGACTTTGTGGAAAAATTCTCTAAAATTGTGCAGCCCCAAAAAGTGGAAAAAATAAGTCACTGGATAAACGAAGCCCATTATCAATTGGAACGAAATGTGAATCCAAAAATGGTATTTTTAGATCTTTCAATCATGATTGGTAAAACAATCAAATTATAGGAGAGTGGTATTATGAAATTTATTGATAGATACTTGCAGGATTGGCGTATTTCCCAAGCCCTTCCCCACATACCCCCTCATGCACGAGTACTCGACATAGGTTGTTACGATGCCCTTATGTTTGAAAAAATGGGCGATAAGCTTTTGTTTGGCATAGGAATAGACCCACTAATTACCCCCAGCCAAAC
>DMUD01000232.1 GCA_003476475.1 Cytophagales bacterium
CGAGCAGGCTACTTTTTATGAAAAAATAGGCGAGGTAATAAAGGGTTACGACCAAGTGGTGCTTTTTGGCCCAACCGATGCCAAGCTAGAATTGATAAATATGATAAAGCAAGACCCACATTTCGACCACATCAAAGTAGAAGCATTGCCAGCCGACAAAATCACTACAAGTGAAAAATATGCCTTCTTGAACGAGTATTTCGCCAAAACTTAGCGCTACCAATAGGGGGAGGTTTTGCTTTGTACGATAAAAGTAGTTTTCTGTTTTACTTTGGTGTATTTGTTTTTAGAATTCAAATAAAAATCAGTAAAATATATAAAATCAATTAGTTAGCTATTTTATTTTTCAGTTTTTGCAACGCTTTTGCTAGCTAAGTTGTTTGAATAATGAAGGCAATGGGTGGGCAAAATGTAAAGTGGAAGAGGGTGGGTGTTTTGAAATGGTACAACCTCTTAAATAGCCACATCTTATGATAAAAGCATTGTATATCATCGGTGTTATATTGCTCATTGCGTGGGGTATTGGGTTCTTCGCCTACAGTGCGAGTGCCATTATCCATCTACTGCTTGTACTGGCAGTAATATCCTTTCTAGTGCGTATTTTCAGCGGAAGCAGCGATTAAACTGGCAATGCCACTAGTGCTTGATTACCAAATTGTTTTCAATTAAAAATCATAAAAAATGGAAAAAGGAAGTTTGATATTGGGAATGGTGGCAGGCTTTACTTTGGGAGCTGCCGCTGGCATGTTAGTTGCCCCCGCAAGAGGTGCTAAAACGCGCAGGCGATTGATGCACATTGCGGCCGACTACATTCAGACGTTGAATGAAAAGTTTAGTGCCTATACCGACGAACTTATTCATGAATTCAAAAGGGCAAAATCACTAGCCGAAAAGGGAAAATTGGGTTTTGAGGAAGCCAAAAGAATCATGCAATAGCACGAAGTTGGACATTTAGATGAAAGCAATTCTTCACGCTTTCACTTTGTTTCAAACAAATTTGGGAGCCCATGCCAACATGGGCTCCTTTTTCATAATTTACTGATAAGGAAATGGTTTCTTTGTAGCTCGAAAAGAAATTGCTAATTTAAGATGGTAATGGGCATTCTGTCTTTCTTACCAAATACAACTAAAAATGGAAAACAAAATTGGAATCGTATTTATTCACGGCGCTGGATTGGGAAGTTTTATATGGGACGAACTTAAACCACATCTTTTACACAGAGTGCTCATGCTCGACTTTCCCAATCGTATTAACAGGGGCGGTATTGCCACCACTCATTTGCATTTAGGCGATTATGCCGGCTTGCTTATCAAAAGGATAGAAAAATGGAACCAAAAAAGGTTTATAATTGTGGCACATTCTGCGGGTGCTTGTGTGGGAATGAAAGTTGCCCAGCATTTTGGCAGCCGCGTACAAGGTTTTGTGGCCATAAGCGCGCCCATACCCATCAATGGTGGTTCATTCATTTCCTGTTTCCCTTTTCCTAAAAACATATTGAATGGCCTTTTGATTAGATTTATGGGGACAAGACCACCCAATTCCCTCATTGTAAGGCGATTGTGTCACGACCTTTCGCCAGAAAAAACCAAAAAAGTGCTTACGGCTTACACTGCCGAATCGAAAGCATTGTTTTTGGAAAGAACAAACGCCAAGCTTTTCAACATGGCGACCTTGTATATTCAAACCACTCGCGACAAAATATTTTCGAAAGAATTTCAAGAAAAAATGGCAAACAATATGATGGCGCAAGAAATCGTGAGCATGAAAACAGGTCATTTGCCCATGCTTACCATGCCCCAAAAATTGGCCGAAATTTTAAATGAATTTATAGAACAATTGCCACCACCCAAAATTCAGAGAGGGCTAAATGGTAGGGGCACACGAAACAAAAAGGAAATAGAAACCGAAGGCTAGGCGAGGGTTTTAATACAGAAACAACAAAAGTCTATTTGTTTGTGAGTTCCAATTCCAACGATATTGGAATCAACACCTCGTCTTCAATCTTGGCATGAATGCGTAGGTCTTTTTCAAATTCGTCGAGTTGTTTTAATAACACTCTAAATGGAAATATTTCCGAAACAGAGCTTTGTGCGCGCACAATGTGCTTTTTAACTTCCGATAGCTGAAGTTCGACAGTGTCGGCATGATTCTCGATAAATTGCTGAATGGAAAAGCCTTTTTTATCTTTTACTTTCAAATACAAGGCCAAAATGTGTGGAAATAGCTGTTCTTCTTCCATGCGTATATGAAATGTAAGGTTCTCCTTTATCCACACAAAAAAGTTTTCCAAAAAGGGTAGCAAATGGTTTTCTGGCAATTGGTTTCGTAAGTTGCTTATCGATTGTTCTATTTCCAACAGCTTTTTGTTCAAGTAGTAATGGTGTGTTTTTTGCAAATAGTCGAGAATGATAGGAATGGGAAAGGTCTTGAATTGTTCGATAGGCAATTCCGATTCGGTGTTGAAGAGGTGGAGTAATTCGATAAAGAAATCAGTGTTTATCCCTTTTTGAGCAAAAGCAGCCTCTTCGAAAGTTTCTTTGGTATCAAGTCCGTAGCGTTGCGCCAAAAGTGAGACGGTTCGTTGCCAGTAGGGGTATTCTAGTTCGGTAGTAAACATGTTGTGTATAGTTGATTTGTGCAAAAATCTCTTTTTAGAAGTAGAAAATGAATGACCAATGTCATTTTGGCGGATTTTCATTCCATTTGTACGTGTGAATGTTGCAATAAGTTGGAAATGGATTTATAATGCGTTATTTCTAGTGTTTTCTTATTTTTTCTTTTTTAACGCTAAAATTGGGGGATTGCCAAAGGTTGTGGGTTAATTAGAAAAAAAACCTTGCTTGTGATTAAAAATTATTTTGATATGAAAAGAGCGCGATGGGCAAGGTGTATCCTTCTCGTTATCTTTTTTCTGCACACATTCTGCATGCTGGCGCAGAAAAGGCAAAATAAAATTTCCTTGTTTGAAGATTCCACCCAAACATTTCGCCGTTGGGAAAAATATGCGGCCAAAAGGGGAGTGACCTACAAAGTTTTCAAAAATATATTTACGCTTCCGCCTCCAAGTAAAATATACATGGGCGGTGTAAAGAAGCAAAACAAGAACTTATATGCGGGTGCCGAGAAAAAAGTGATTCGCCGCATAGTCATCGTGTCGCTAGATCCATTTGGAACCGATATTGCCGACACTACACTTCGCTCTGTCAGTCTTTTTGAAAAAGGGGGAAACATAGTGCATGTAAAAACGCTTAGCCAAGCTATAAAAAGCCGTTTGCTGTTCAAAGAGGGCGATTTGGTCGATAAACTGAAATTGTACGAATCGGAGCGCATAATTCGAGCTGCCGATTTTGTAAACGATGCCAGTATTAGAATAGACACCTCGTACAAATCGAAAGACAGTGTAGATATTGTCATTCGCTCGCAAGACCGATGGTCTATCTATCCAAAAGTGGGTTTGAAAAACGGGAATTATATGTTGGGTGCATCCGAACGCAACCTTTTGGGCACTGGCCACCTATTCGATGCGTCTTTTTTCAAAACAGATTTTCGCGATACCTCCCCGGTCAATTATCGTTTCAACTACGCAGCTCCTTATCTTAAAAACACTTTTATTGCCGCAGGAATTGTGTACAACCACGAAAAAGGCAATGAATACGCGGGAATAAGCCTTGCGCGTAATTTTTTTTCTCCACTAGCGCGCTGGGCCGGAGGTGTCGATGTGTACAACTACAAAACCACGGTCTTTCCGAATTCGAACGAAATGGTTTTGAAAGAAAAGTTTGCCGCACACTATTGGACACAAGATTATTGGTTTGGTTGGGCTTTTGCAGTAGGAGATACCTGCAAGGACAACCGTAGAACGAAACTTGTTTTGGCTGCCCGGTTTTACAACAAAAGCTTTCAAGAAAGTGCAAAACCCTCGCACGATGTCCTTTTCAACTACCAAAACCAGTCGGAATATCTTTTTCATGTAGGCATTAGGCAGTGGTTTTTTTACAAAGACAAATACATTTACAAGTTTGGCGTAACGGAAGATGTGCCTATGGGAGCCATGATAAATGCTGTTTGGGGATTGCAATCACTTCCAACCTATCAGCGTTATTATTTGGGAATCAGGTCTGTATGGGGAAGTTTGTATAAAGGGGGCAATGTAGCAGCTTATTTTGAAGCAGGTACTTATTTTACTTTGAATGGCAGGCACGAACAAGGAAGTTTGAACACCGGATTGCAGGGTTTTGGAAATGTCCTTCGGTTGCCCTTCGGAATTTTGTGTAGACAATTTGCTTCCTTAGACTTCACTTTTGGCTTCAATAGAAGAGCAGCTGAATATCTGACTATCAATAACATAAAAGGACTGAAGGGGTTCGAGTCTAGTTTGGTAAAAGGAACCAACCGCATGGTGCTAAGTTTGAGTTCTGTTTTTTACTTGCCCTGGCAAGCCTTTGGATTCCGAATAGCCCCAGTGTTGTATATGGGTTTTGGCATGATAGGAGATGAAAAATCCTCTTTTCTGCGCGACAATGCCTATCCTGTTTTGGGTTTTGGGGTGCAGGTGCGAAACGAGTACCTGGTTTTCAACACCTTTTTGGTTTCGTTTGCCTACTACCCCTATGTGCCCAATGTGGGAAACCACTTGGTGAAATTCAATCCCTACGAAAGCATCAATTTTCAGTTCCGTCATTTCGACATTGGCAAACCCTCCATTGTCGGTTTTTGAATTCAGAGCATTAAGTCTACGGTAATGGCATCGGCAAGCAATTTCCCTTTTTCTGTTAGGTATAAAATGTTATTTTCTAATTGCAATAGATTGCTTTTCAATAGTTTGTGTATCTCTTTTTTTCTTGCATCCATGAAATCGAACCCGAAACGCGACTTTATATTGTCAAGGTTTAGTCCCCATTTGGTACGCAATTGTACTAAAAGTAGCTCGTTTAGCTGTTCTTTTTGGCCCAGTAGCTCACTTTCGTATGCCAGAGTTAGTTTTTCCAGCTTTTGGATATACAGCGCGTTGTTGCGCATATTCCATTGCCTTTCGGTGCCGTTGTATGAATGTGCTCCAGGGCCTATTCCCAAATAGTGTTCGCCCAGCCAATAAGAGGAATTGTGCCTAGAATAACGGCCGTTTCGTGCAAAATTCGAAATTTCGTATTGTTCGTAGCCATGTTGTGCCAGGTGCTTCTGCACTTGCAAATAGTTTTTTTGTTCCCAATCATCGCCATGCTTATCTAGCTTTTTTTGTTTTGCCCAAGTGCCAAAAACGGTTTTCTCCTCAAGCGTAAAACAATAGGCCGATAGGTGCGGTACATTCAACGAAACGAGCGTATCGAGGTCCTGTTGTAGCGTTTCCATAGTGCCTTTGGGCAAGGCATACATCAGGTCTAGTGTGATGTTTTCAAAGCCTTTTTCTTGGGCGTCCAATACTGCTTGGCATGCCTCAGCCCCAGTATGAATACGGTTTGTGTACTTTAAAATACCGTCATTAAATGTTTGTATTCCAATACTTAGTCTGTTAAAATGTAAAGTATTTAATGAATTTATTTTCTTTTTTGATAAGTCTTCAGGATTACATTCAATCGTGATTTCGGCTTGGCTTGCAATGGGAAAAAGACGATGAATATTTTCCAACAAAAAACCTAGTTCTGATTCGGAAAGAAGCGAAGGAGTGCCCCCTCCAAAATAAATGGTGTTCACCTCTTTCGAATTAAAATAATCTTTGCGCAATTCCAGCTCATGTACGATTGCCTGTACCATTGCCGTTTTATTTTTCAAATTTGTACTGAAATGAAAATCGCAGTAATGGCAAGCTTGCCTGCAATACGGTATGTGTAGGTAAATGCCGGGCATGCTTACAGGGTGGGAAGTCTAAACATCATCGAATACAGTTTAAATTGTTCATAAAGATATACATAGTGGGTTTAAGTTTGGCTTTGGTGTCCATGGCCACTATGTGTTTTGCCCAAAAACCGAAGCAGGTAATGCTGGAGCCAAGCGCTGTATTGAAGAAATATGTTTCCCCTTCGGCGCTGTCATTTTTTTACAAAGACTCCTTGCAAACCCAAAGCAAAATAGCGGCACTAGTGTCGCAACTGCATGCAAGAGGCTTTTTAACTGCCTCGCCCGACTCGTTTACCAAGTCGAAAGATACTTTGTGGGTGCATCTTTTTTTGGGCAATGTATATAAAAAAGCCGTCATCAACACAAGCGGAGTCAGTATGCTGGCGTTGCGTCGCACTGGTTTGAAAAGCGTATTCCCCGACATACATAAATTTTCTTTCA
>DMUD01000143.1 GCA_003476475.1 Cytophagales bacterium
CAATCAAAATATCGGCTTTCGAGGTTATCTCTTTTAGGGTCTGGGTTTTGCTGTGGCAAATGGTCACAGTCGCGTCGGCAGAATACCCATTTTGGGCAATGACCTCGCTAGAATTTGACTTGGAAAGCAGCATGGCCATGGGCGAACCCACGATTATACTTCGACCTATTACGACACAATTTTTTCCAGCTGTTTCAATTTTGTAGCGTTTCAGCATCTCCATCACGCCGTTGGGCGTAGCCGAAACAAAGGTTTCGAGCCCCAAAGCCAATTTTCCGACATTGAAAGGGTGAAAGCCGTCCACATCTTTTTGTGGCGAAATGGCTTCGGTAATGCTTTTTTCGGAAATGTGCGAGGGTAAGGGCAATTGCACAATGAATCCGTCAATTTCGGAATCGTTGTTCAAGTCCTCTACGATTTTCAGCAATTCTTCCTCTGTGGTATTTGCTTCTTTTTGTATCAAGGTCGATTTGAAACCCACTTTTTCGCAGTTTTTTACTTTGCTGTTTACATAGGTTTGGCTAGCTCCGTCGTTTCCTACCAGCACTGCAGCCAAATGGGGAATTTTGCCCCCTTTGGCCACTATCTTTTGCACCTCTAGTGCGATTTCTGCTAAAATTTCTTCGGAAAGTAGCTTTCCGTCAAGTTGTTGCATGGGCTGTTTTGCTAGATATGGGTATGTTATCTTGGGGCTTGTTTCATGCCTTCTTCAATCATTTTATAAAACTGATCGATTTTGGGTAGGACTAAAATGCGCGTACGACGGTTTTTTGCTCTTGCTTCAGTACTTGAGTTGGGCATCAAAGGGCTATACTCGCCTCTGCCCGAGGCCACCAATCTGCTTGGTTCAACTCCGAAATCGTTTTGAAGAATTCTGATGACCGATGTGGCTCTTTTGGTACTCAAGTCCCAGTTGTCTATCAAATTTTCTCTTTGAATCACTTGTACATTGTCAGTATGGCCTTCTACCATTACTTCAAAATCGGGTTTGGCCTTTACCACAGTGGCCACTTTGCCCAATATGGCTTTTGCTCTTTCGGTCACATTGTAGCTTCCGCTGCTAAAAAGCAGTTTGTCGGCAATCGATACAAACACCACCCCTTTTTCTACATTTATTTCAATATCTGGGTCGTTCAAATTGCCGAGCGAGCTTTTCAAACTGCTTACCAGGGCAAGTGTCACGGAATCTTTTTTAGTAAGCGCATCTTGCAAGCGGGTTATGCGAGTGTCTTTTTCGCGTATGCTTTCCAACGATTTTTCTAGATTTTCGGCACCTTTTTTGGTGAGGGTAGTCATGTTGCCAATGCTCTGAATTAGTTCGTTGTTGGTGCCAAGCAAACTGGAGTTGTTTTGTTTTAAATAGGCAATTTGCTCTTGCAAGGCGTCAATTCTTGCCAGTGCCGCCGCTTTTTCTTGGTCACAAGCGATGAGTTTTGCACTGGTTTGTGCCATTTGGGTGTTCAGATTGTTGTTTTTTTCTTGCAGTTCTGCCCACTTTTTTTTCGAAACGCAAGCACTTGTGGCTGCTATCAAAATTACAGTGGGAATGATAACTATTTTTTTCATTTCTGTGGTTTTAATGAGTTGGTTATAAGGTTGAATTTGTTTTTGTTAGAATTAAATATAAGACCTAATCGCCCAATTTCAATACGGCCATAAAGGCTTCTTGCGGAATTTCGACTGTACCTACTTGGCGCATGCGTTTTTTGCCTTCTTTTTGTTTTTCCAAAAGTTTGCGTTTACGCGAAATGTCGCCGCCGTAGCATTTGGCCGTTACATCCTTGCGCATGGCTTTTACGGTTTCTCTCGCAATGATTTTGGCTCCAATTGCCGCTTGAATCGCTATTTCGAACATTTGTCGGGGAAGTAATTCTCTCAGTTTTTCGCAAAGACGTTTTCCCCATTCATAGGCTTTATCTCGGTGTACGATAGCCGAAAGAGCATCCACTTTTTCGCCATTCAAAAGGATGTCGAGCCTTACTAGATTTGATTCTCTGAAACCGATAAGCTCGTAATCAAGGGAGGCATAACCACGCGAAATGGTCTTCAGTTTGTCAAAAAAGTCGAATACAATTTCGGCCAAAGGCATTTCGAACACCAGTTCCACACGATCGGTAGTCAGATAGCTTTGATTTTTGAGCAGCCCTCTTTTGTCCATGCACAAGTTCATAATACCGCCAATGTATTCGGCTTTGGTAATAATTTGTGCTTTTATATAGGGTTCTTCTATGTAATCCAACAAATTTGGTTCAGGCATTTCCGAGGGGGCATTTACTACCACTTTGCCTTCTCGCGTAGTGTAGGCATTGAATTGTACCGAAGGAACGGTTGTAATCACGGTTTGGTTGAATTCACGTTCCAGTCTTTCCTGCACAATTTCCATGTGCAACATACCCAAAAAGCCACAACGGAAACCAAATCCAAGTGCAAGCGAAGTTTCAGGCTCCCAAACCAACGAGGCATCGTTAAGCTGTAGTTTTTCCATGGCCGACCGAAGGTTTTCAAACTCGGTAGTATCCACAGGATAAATACCTGCAAAAACCATCGGCTTCACATCTTCAAAACCTTGTATGGCCTCGCCCGGATGTGCTACCGTGGTAATAGTGTCTCCCACTTTTACTTCTTTCGATTCTTTTATGCCAGAGATTAAATAACCTACGTCGCCAGCTTCAATTTTGTCGCATGGTTCCTGTTCCAAACGTAAGATACCTATCTCATCGGCGTTATATTCTTTGCCAGTAGCGATGAATTTGACTTTTTGTCCTTTTTTGATGGTGCCATTGTACACGCGAAACATGACTTCCACACCACGGAACGAGTTGAATACTGAATCAAATATCAAGGCTTGTAGTGGCGCATTTACATCACCTTTGGGCGCTGGAATTCTTTCGACTACAGCTCTTAAAATTTCTTCAATGCCTATGCCTGCCTTGCCGCTTGCAGGTATTATTTCTTCTCTTTTGCAGCCTATCAAGTCCACAATTTCGTCCTTTACCTCTTCAGGCATGGCATGTGGCAGGTCTATCTTGTTTAGCACCGGTATAATCACCAAATCGTGCGAAATAGCCAAATAAAGGTTCGAAATAGTTTGTGCTTCAATTCCTTGTGACGAATCCACTACAAGTAATGCACCTTCGCAGGCCGCAATGGAGCGAGATACCTCATAGGAAAAGTCGACGTGACCAGGCGTATCGATTAGATTGAAGGTGTATTTTTCCCCTTCGTAGAAATAATCCATCTGTATGGCGTGGCTCTTGATGGTAATGCCTCTTTCTCGCTCCAAGTCCATGTTGTCCAGGACTTGCGCCATCATGTCGCGTTTGGCTACTGTTTGGGTGTGTTCCAACAGTCGGTCAGCCAAAGTACTTTTTCCATGGTCTATGTGAGCGATGATACAGAAATTGCGGATGTGTTTCATGAAGGATATATACTGTTCGGCCTTTAAATGATTGCAAAACTACAAAATGAGAAGCACAAAAAGGAAGTACAATCATTTTATGCATTTTCTTTCGTGTTTTGACATTTTTACTCAAAAACACTTACTCAATAAAACGCATTTGAAATGCCTTTTATTACCGCTGCAACCCTTACCGCTTCATATATCCTGGCTTCCGTCGAACGATAGTTTTGTAGGAGAGAATTTTCGTGTGCGCATACACATTTTTCACACCCATTCAATGCCGACACGGCCACGCTTATCAATTCGAAAAGTTCGTGCCCCAATACTGGATTAAGCATGATGTTCATTTTGATACGCGCAGGGCTTTGCTCGTAGTAATCTTTCTTCATAAAATGCCGAAAACGATACAGCACATTGTTGGTATTCATGAGCGAGACGCAAGCAAATACTTCTGCTATTTCCTCTTCATTGGCGCCATGTTCCAACGCCAATTTTCCAAATGCTTCGGTCAAAAGTTCATTTTTGTCGTTGGCCACGGTAGCCAAGGCAATCAAAATACTTTCTTTCTTGCTCAGATTGTCGCATTCCAATGCGTTGGCAAGGTTTATCTTCAAATCTTTGATGTAGCGGTGGTTGCTTTCCGCAATTTCCAAAATACCTCCTTTGACATTTTCTTCTTTGAGATCGGAAGAGCG
>DMUD01000113.1 GCA_003476475.1 Cytophagales bacterium
TATTTCATTCTCAAATATATGCACACTCGAAAAATGTGCTTTTGGAAAAAGTTGAGGCAATACAAAATGAAACAAAAGCAAGAATACATGAAACAAACTTCTTGTTTTTAACACTCGGGACTAGCTATGTGTACTTTTTAAACGGAAAATCGGTGGCCAATTGCCACAAAATGCCATTGAAAAACTTTACAAAGCGGTTTTTAACCATTGAAGAAATAACTACCCAATTCGAGAAATTGTATGCAACACTACAAAAGGCCAATCCAGAAATAAATATTATTCTAACAGTAAGTCCAGTACGCCACACCAAAGACACCTTGGAATTGAACTCGGCAAGCAAATCCATTTTACGCCTTGCCTGCCACCATATCTCTGAAAAACACCAAAAAGCAGTTGCGTATTTTCCTGCTTACGAGCTGCTTATCGACGATTTGCGCGATTACCGATTCTATGCCGAAGATCTGATTCATCCCAATTTTCAAGCAGAAGAATATATATGGGAAAAATTTAGCGACATGTTTTTTTCCGAAAGCACGATTTCGACAAACCATCATATAGAAGAAATAGAACGAGGACTTTCGCACCGTGCCTTCCATCCTACTTCAGAAGAACATCGATTATTTCTTGACAGTCTGGCTTCAAAAATTAAAAAACTAGAAAACAAAGTAAAAACTACAGGTTTATTGGAAAAGTTGGCACTAAAATTGGACACACAGCGTTTAGAAAACAAGTAACAGAAGGCATAAACGTAAAAATTTCGAATTAGGCCTTCAAATTATTTGATAGTAGATTGTTAAATCCTATATTTATGAATCATATTACTAAAAGTGGGGATATGGATGCAAAGTTTTCTAACAGAGTAAAAGAAGTAATTTCATTGAGCCGAGAAGAGGCCATGCGCTTGGGGCACGATTATATTGGTTTAGAACATATCCTTTTAGGAATGATACGAGAGGGTGAAGGAGTCGCAATTTCTTTGCTAAAAAAACTTGGCGTTCCAATGGATGTTTTGCGAAAAAATTTGGAACACAGTACCAAAGCTTCATCGGGCCAAACCATCAATATCAAAAACATAACGCTTATCCCACTTACTCGCCAATCTGAAAAAACACTCAAGGTAACCTATTTAGAAGCTAAAATGTTTAAAAGTGAAATGGTAGGCACTGAACACTTGCTGCTCTCCATACTTCGTGATGCCAACAATGTACCTTCCCAATTGCTCAGCAAATTCGATGTGACTTATGATGTAGTGAAAGAGCTTTTGGAATATCACAGCATGAATCCTAAAGCTTCTTCCGATACCGAAGACGGTGACGATGACAACTCCAAAATGTTTGGCTCAAGTGGTGGTGGACTAGGACGTGAAAGTTCATCAAAGCAAAGCGGGGAAAAATCGCGCACACCAGTTTTAGACAATTTTGGTCGCAACCTCACTCTACTCGCCGAAGATGGCAAACTTGACCCAATTGTAGGGCGCGAAAAAGAAATAGAGCGTGTAGCCCAAATTTTGAGTCGTAGAAAAAAAAACAACCCCATTTTGATTGGCGAACCAGGTGTAGGCAAAACCGCCATTGCCGAAGGCCTTGCACTTCGTATCATTCAAAAGAAAGTATCGAGGGTGTTGTTTGGAAAACGTGTCATCACTTTAGATTTGGCATCGCTTGTGGCAGGTACAAAATACCGTGGCCAATTCGAAGAAAGGATGAAAGCCGTGATGAACGAACTTGAAAAATCTCCCGATGTCATTCTTTTCATCGACGAAATCCATACTATTGTAGGTGCCGGCGGAGCTTCTGGATCACTCGACGCTTCTAATATGTTTAAACCAGCGTTGGCTCGTGGCGAAATACAATGCATAGGAGCCACCACACTGGACGAATATCGCCAATACATTGAAAAAGATGGAGCTTTGGCACGCCGGTTTCAAATGGTCATGGTGGATGCGACAAGTGTTGATGAAACCATTCAAATACTTTCCAACATAAAAGACAAGTACGAAGACCATCATCATGTAAACTACTCGGCAGATGCTATCGAAGCTTGTGTAAAGCTATCGGATAGGTACATTAGCGACCGTTTCCTTCCAGACAAAGCCATTGATGTGTTGGACGAAGCAGGAGCAAGAGTTCACATCAACAACATTTCTGTACCTAGCGACATTTTGAAGTTGGAAGAACAAATAGAAAACGTTAGCAAAGAAAAAAATAAAGTTGTAAAAAGCCAGAAATACGAAGAAGCAGCGAAACTACGCGATTCGGAAAAGAAACTGAAAGAACAGTTGGAAATTGCGAAAATGCGTTGGGAAGAAGAAACAAAGCTAAAGCGATATAATGTAAAAGAAGAAAACATTGCCGAAGTAATTGCTATGATGACAGGCATTCCTGTGAGCAGGATAGGCCAAAATGAAGGGCAAAAACTTCTAGGAATGAAAGAAGAAATTACCCAACGCATCATTGGGCAAAACGAGGCAATCGCAAAATTGGCAAAAGCCATTCAACGCACACGTGTTGGCTTGAAAGATCCCAAAAAACCAATTGGCTCCTTTATATTTCTGGGACCAACAGGTGTTGGCAAAACAGAATTAGCCAAAACCTTGGCAACCTATCTTTTCGACAAAGAGGATGCACTAGTCAGGGTTGACATGAGCGAATACATGGAAAAATTCTCAATATCTCGACTTGTGGGTGCGCCTCCAGGCTACGTTGGATACGAAGAAGGTGGACAACTCACTGAAAAAATACGCAGAAAACCTTATTCTGTGATTTTGCTAGATGAAATTGAAAAAGCACACCCCGACGTATTTAATCTTCTTCTACAAGTTTTGGACGACGGAATTTTGACAGATGGCTTAGGTCGCAGGGTGGACTTCAGAAATACCATCATCATCATGACCTCTAACATTGGAGTGAGAGATTTGAAAGATTTTGGTGCTGGTATTGGCTTTACTACCAAATCAAAATCAGATAATATGGATGAGATTATGAAAAACACCATCCAAAATGCTCTGAAAAAAGCCTTTTCACCCGAATTCCTGAATCGTTTAGACGATGTGATTGTGTTCAATTCACTTGAAAGAAAAGACGTGCACAAAATCATCGACATCAGTCTTGGCCAGTTGTTCAAACGTATCAACGACATGAACATAAAAATTGAACTGACGGAAAAAGCCAAAGACTTTTTGGCTGAAAAAGGATACGACCAGCAATACGGTGCTCGTCCTTTGAACAGAGCGATTCAACGCTATTTAGAAGACCCAATCGCAGAAGAAATCCTAAAAGGTGTGGCCAAAGAAGGTTGCACTCTCGTAGCCGACCATGTAAATAATGCCGATGAACTAACATTGAGCATCAAAAAATCAAAGGCAGAAAAAACTTCTGATGCTGAATAAAAAGGAGTGCCCTCGAATTACGAGGGCACTCCTTTTTATTTCCCCATTTTATTTTTCCCTCCCCCTATTTCAGACAGTTTTAAACTTTTAATTGATTCCCCAAAAACTGACTTATGTAGAATTACTCGAAGCAGATTTTAATATGCTAAAAATTTAAGTAGAAGATCAAACAAACTAATTTGAAATTTATGGTAGATTTTGCTCAAGAACTTATAGACTACCACCGGTCAAGATTTTGCTGGATATTGTTTTAAGGTTTGAATTAGAACTACACATCGAAAAACATTTGCAGAAAGATATCCCAGCGTTGTTACCATTAAACGCCAATAAATCTGCCCTATATAATTCATTTATTTTCAAAGATAGGTTTTGACAAAACTAGATGTTAAACTCAAACGGCAATTGTGAAAAAATTTAGATTCGTGAAATAAACTTAAGATTAGAAAACGTTTTTCACATCTTCTTCATACACCCTTGTAATTCCTTCTCGCAAATCGATATTAGCTTTCCAGCCTATTTCAAGCAATTTGCTTACATCCATCAATTTTCTTGGCGTGCCATCTGGTTTGCTGCTATCGAAACGCAACTCACCTTGAAAACCTACCACTTCTTTTACCAATTCGGCCAATTCTTTAATCGACAAATCTTCGCCACAACCTACATTTACGAGCTCAATGCCATTGTAATTCAGAAGCAAATAGTAACAAGCATCGGCCAAATCATCGACATGCAAAAACTCGCGTTTGGGTGTGCCAGTACCCCACACTTCCACAAAGGATTTGCCTTCTTTTTTGGCAGTATGTATTTTGCGTATGAGCGCGGGCAACACATGCGAATTGTTCAAATCGTAGTTGTCGTTGGGGCCATACAAGTTGGTAGGCATAGCCGAAATAAAATTACAGCCGTATTGCAAACGATAGTTTTCACACAATTTGATGCCCGCAATTTTAGCAATGGCATACGGTTCGTTTGTGTATTCTAAAACGCCAGTCAACAATGCATTTTCTTTCAATGGCTGAGGGGCAAGCTTGGGGTATATGCACGATGAACCTAAAAAAAGCAGCTTTTTAACCTTGTGCTCATAAGATTGATGAATTATATTACATTCAATCATCAAGTTATCGTAAATGAAATCGGCACGAAATGTGTTATTGGCATGAATACCGCCAACTTTAGCAGCAGCCAACACCACATAATCGGGCTTTTCTTTTTCGAAAAAATCGGCTACAGCTGCTTGATTGCGCAAATCCAGTTCTTTGGATGTGCGCGTAATAATATTGAGGTAGCCCTCCTTTTGGAGTTTACGCACAATAGACGAACCTACCATACCACGGTGGCCTGCCACGTAAATTTTATCCGTTTTTTGCATTCTTGCAGATTATTGGTCAAAACCTTCAAAAGGCCATATAGTAGGTTTATTCGGCATAGTTCAAGATTTTATGACCGCCTTTCTTCAGGTACAAATCACGATTGAAAAGCTTCAAATCGCTTGTCATCATGTCATTAACCAAACTTTTTAAATCGTGTTTGGGTTTCCAGCCCAATTTAGTCTTCGATTTGGTAGGGTCGCCAATGAGCAAATCAACTTCTGTAGGACGATAATAATTCTTGTCGACCGCCACAACTTCCCGGCCTACAGGCAGCTGATATTCGGGGTTGTTGCACGATTTCACTTTTCCTACTTCATTTTCGCCTTCTCCTGAAAATTCAAGTTCGATGCCTACGTGCTGAAAAGCCATTATCACAAAATCGCGTACCGTAGTGGTAACCCCAGTCGCAATCACATAATCTTCCGCAACAGGCTGTTGCAATATCAACCACATGGCCTCCACATAATCTTTAGCATGGCCCCAATCACGTTTTGCATTTAGATTGCCCAAGAAAAGTTTTTCCTGCAAGCCTATGGCAATGCGAGAAGTGGCACGTGTAATTTTCCTTGTCACAAAAGTTTCGCCTCTAATGGGTGACTCGTGATTGAAAAGTATGCCATTGCAGGCATATATATCATAGGCTTCACGATAGTTTACCGTTATCCAAAAGGCATACATTTTGGCTACTGCATAAGGCGAACGAGGATAAAAAGGGGTTTTTTCGCTTTGCGGAACTTCTTGTACTTTGCCGTACAGTTCAGATGTAGAGGCTTGGTAAATGCGTACCTTGTCTTTCAAACCCAGTAGGCGAACTGCTTCCAAAATACGGAGCGTTCCCACCCCGTCCACATCGGCAACATATTCTGGCATGTCGAAACTTACCTTCACGTGCGACATGGCCCCAAGGTTGTAAATTTCGTCGGGTTGAACTTCTTGTATTATGCGAATAACATTGGTAGAATCAGTCAAATCGCCATAATGCAATTTAAATTTGACATTTTTCTCGTGAGGATCTTGGTAAAGGTGGTCAATCCTTTCGGTGTTTATAAGCGATGTTCTGCGTTTTATTCCATGCACTTCATAACCTTTGCTTAAAAGAAATTCAGACAAATAAGCGCCATCCTGCCCTGTAATTCCTGTAATTAATGCTTTTTTCATTTTTTAGAAAATAGTATTCGAAATCCAAAATTACAGAAATAAACCTTTATGTTGTACTGATTAGCAAATATTGTACTTTGCAATTGTATTCTCAGAATCCTTAAAAAGGACTAAATGGCCAATTTTGATGAAAAAATGTTGGGTTTTTTGCAGATTTCCTGCACCATAACAACTACATACCAAATCATTTTTTCTATTTTTTATCTGCATTTGCCCATTTGGCCCCAGCTACTTTTCGCTTCCTTGATACCAGTAGCTATCTTGACCACATTTCTTGCCACTAGAAAAAAAAATAAATCTGCCATCTTTCTATTTCTTTTTTTCCTGTTTGCTCACCAAACTTTTACATTCCTTTTTTTCGGACAGAGTCATCATATAAACCTTGGAGCAGTACTCATGCTGGGAACTGTTTGCGTTATTTGTCATGTGCTTTTAGGATTTGTGTGGGGGTCACTTGCCACTGTTTCCACTTCGGTAGTGTTTCTGAGCAAGCTATACCTTGGGGCTATATTTCCAACATTCATAAACTTTCCCGAGCAATCACCTCCTAATCTTCTTTATACTTTTTTAAGCGTTTCGCAGCCTGTTTTCATCTTAAACTACCTATGTTATCGTTTCTATCATGCCCTTTTAGAGGAAGAAAAATCCAAAACAGAAATCAATCATCGCCTTCAAAAAATTGTAGAAAATGGAGCTGAAGCGGTCGTGTTGATAGGGATGGATAAGAAAGTATTTTATGCTGATGCCAAATCAAAAAAACTTGCATTTAACTTTTTGAACATCGAATTGCTTGAAGGAGATGATAGTGAAAAATACATAATGGAACCCCTAAAAAAAGGATTTAACGAGAATTTGGCCTTGGCATTCAAAGGAGAGCGAATCGTGGTGGAAAGAAAAGCGGAAATACCTGGCAAGTTTTCGTTGTGGTTATCTGTCACCTACAGCCCCTTGTACAATACAAAAGGAAAAATAGATTTGGTTCAATTTTCGATGATTGACATTACCTCGCTGAAAAATGCCCGTGATGAATTAGAAAAATCAGAGCAGCGTTGGAAATTCGCCTTGAATAGCAGTAAAGACGGCGTTTGGGACTTGAATCTGACCGACAACAGCATATATTTTTCTCCAATGTGGAAAGAAATGCTGGGCTACAAAGATGAAGAAATAAAAAACACTTTTTCGGAATGGGAGAAAATGATACATCCAGACGACAAAAAGAAAGCCGAAGAAGAAATTGTCAAACATTTGACCAACCAAACCGACTATTACCTCCTTGAACATCGATTAAGGCAAAAAAACGGGCAGTACAAATGGATTTTGGCAAGAGGTAAAATTATAGAACGTGGCAACGATGGCAAACCGCTTCGTTTTATTGGCACCCATACCGACATAGACCCCATCAAAAAGGTGGAAGAAGAGTTGATTGCGGCACAAGAGAAGGCGGAAAAAGCAGCTGAGGCGAAATCGCAATTTCTCTCGACCATGAGCCACGAAATACGTACCCCCATTAATGCCGTAATTGGATACAGCAACATACTAATGAGAAATTCTTCAGCAGTACTAAACAAAGAATATCTCGAAAACATCCATATTTCGGCCAATCACTTGCTTTCGCTAGTGAACAATATTTTGGAAATATCTAAAATAGAAAGCGGCAAAATAACTTTTGAAAATCGTGAAATAAACCTGGAAAAATTAGTAGAAGAGAACCTTTCGATGATTTCGCTGGCTGCTACTGAAAAAGGCCTTCTTTTAAAAAAAGGAACAATCCCCGCACTTACCGAATACCTGATAGGAGACCCTCTCAGATTGCGTCAAGTACTGAGCAACCTTTTGGGCAATGCTGTAAAATTTACCGAAAAGGGATTTGTCGAGTTGAGTGTGGATATAATGGAAGAAACTGCAGAATACATTATTCTAAAATTTTCTGTTATAGACAGCGGCATTGGTATTTCACCCGAAAAAATCGATTCCATTTTCGAACGTTTCACCCAGGCTAGTGCCGACACTACACGCAAATATGGAGGTACAGGGCTAGGCCTTACCATTTCCAAACGCATCGTCAATTTACTAGGTGGAAACTTGGGTGTGAAAAGCAATCTAGATAAGGGCTCTATGTTCTATTTCAACCTGAAATTTTACAAAGGCGCGCCGCTAAAGAAAGAAGAAATTACGGACAATACAAAAAACGAAACACCCCTCACAGGACTCAAAGCCTTAGTTGTAGAAGACTACATCTTAAACACCAAAATCATTACTACTTTCCTTGAAATGTGGGGCGTAG
>DMUD01000240.1 GCA_003476475.1 Cytophagales bacterium
GACACCCGTTTGCCCAAATCGGCTGGTATCTTTTCCAAAACTACGCCAAAACAGCCCAGTTGCTCCAAAAGAAGGGCATCTTCTACCAATTTGTCGGCCTCTTCTTTTTCTTGCGCACGCACTGTATAGGTGCCAAATTTGTATATCGACTGGGGTATCAATCCCAAATGTCCCATCACGGGTACACCGGCACTTAAAATGCGGATAATGGATTCTTTCACTTCGGCACCACCTTCTAGTTTTACGGCATGGGCGCCCGATTCTTTCATTATGCGAATAGAAGACCGCAAGGCTTCTGAGGAGTTTCCTTGATAGGATCCGAATGGCAAATCGACCACCACCAAAGCCCTTTCTACCGCCCGCACTACCGAAGAGGCATGGTATATCATTTGGTCCAATGTAATGGGCAGCGTAGTTTCATGCCCCGCCATCACGTTAGAAGCCGAATCGCCCACCAACAGCACATCCACCCCGGCATTGTCCAAAATTTTCGCCATAGAGTAGTCGTAGGCAGTCAGCATCGAGATTTTTTCCCCACGATTCTTCATTTCGCGAAGCTGGTGGGTGGTCACTTTGCGTATGTTCTGTGAATGGGTGCTCATAATTTAGGTGGTGTGTTGCGAGTTGCGTGTGCTTAGTGTCTCGCAACCCGAAACAAAAAACCCGCAACTAAGTTGTTGGCAAAGTAAATAAAAAACTCGACAGCAAAACTTGATAGTCATTTCTAAACCGTATATTTGCCGAAACCATCCGCTACTTCTGTATCGAAAACGGCAGTTTACATCCTTCTTCTGAATCGAAATCGGGCCATGCCCCTTCTCTTCACAAAGCTGGCATTATGCCGTTAAGCACTATCAGCCATGCTTTTTGAGATACTACTTATTGTTTTATTGGTTGCGCTAAACGGACTTTTCGTTGCAGCCGAGTTTGCCATAGTAAAAGTTCGTGCCTCGCAAGTCGAATTGCGTGCAAAAGAGGGCAGCAATGCCGCCAAATTGGCCGAACATATTCTCGACCACATCAACACCTACCTTTCGGCCACCCAGTTGGGCATTACCATTGCCAGTTTGGCTTTAGGTTGGTTTGGCGAAGAAACTGTGACCAAAATCATCTATCCGCTCATTGAAAAATTCCATTTTCAAATTACCGAAACCACAGTGCACCAAATTTCCCTGGGAATCTCGTTCTTGTTTGTCACTTTTTTGCACATTGTGTTTGGTGAAATTGCCCCCAAGGCATTGGGCATCAAGCTTCCCGAACAAATTATTCTCTTTGTTTCGCCCTTTTTAAGACTCTTTTATCTGGTATTTAGGCCTTTTATTTACGTGTTGAATGCCTCGGCCAACGTGCTCTTGCGCGTTATTGGCATAAACCCAAACGAAATGGTCGAAGGCCACAGCGCCGAAGAACTCAAACTTCTGATAAAACAAGGAGCCGAAGAGGGCACCATTCCCTCTAGCCAGCAAGAGATGATTGAAAATGTTTTCAATTTTAGCGCACTCACCGCCAAACAAATACTCGTACCTCGTACCAAAGTAATCGCATTGGAAGTGTCAAGTCCCGACGATGAAGTGCTGCAACGCATCATTGGCGAGGGTTACTCGCGCATGCCCGTGTACAAAGACACACTCGACGACATTGTGGGCATTGTGCACACCAAAGACATTATTCCCATGGTACACCACAACCAGCCTATTGTGTTGCGCGATATCTTAAGACCAGCCTACCTTATACCCGAAACCAAAACCATAAGCGAGCTTCTGAAGGACTTTCAAAAGAAAAGAATGCACATGGCAGTAGTCATCGACGAGTTTGGTGGCACGTCGGGCATTGTCACCATGGAAGATGTCATAGAAGAACTGGTAGGCGAAATACAAGACGAATATGACGACGAAGCCACCAAAGTAGAAAAAGTGGACGATTTTACGTATTTGGTGCGCGGACAAGTGCGCATTCAAGAAGTAAATGAATTTTTAAAATATCCGCTTTCTGAAGGTGACGACTACGACACCATAGCCGGCATGATGAACTATATTTTCGGGAAAATACCCGAAGATATGGAAGTAAAAGAATCGGGCGGATACCGTTTTACCATCATGAAAAGCAATCCCAAAGCGGTGGAATACGTTAAAATAGTAGAACTGCTGAAAGACACCGATTAACCCCACGGTTTTTAGGAGTTTTTCCCAAAATCACTTACTTTTTTCACAAATGAATGTGGGTATGAAAAGTGTAGGTGTTTTAGAAATAGCGTCATAAGCCAAATATTGGCCATAACAGACAAATCTTACCTAACCGCGCTATCCAAACTATTGCAAAAAACCCAATCTGGCACAGGAAAGGCTAAACTAACCCATGAATAAATCCTTATGTTAAGGATGGGCGAAAAAGATATCCTTGATGGCAACATCATATCTCAGGCAGAATTGGACAGAAGCAATTTGCCACGCAAAGAAGGAAAATCTTCAAATATTGCACTCTGAAGAATGCATCAGACCAATATGCCAAAAAGCGTATAAAAAGAATAAAAGAAAGGCTTAAGCACTTTTTAATGCATCCCGACTTGGGTGTGCAAACAGAATTCGGTGGGATAAGAATGACGGCAATGGGTCATTTCAATATTTTTTACAAAACGAGTCAACATCAAATAATAGTTGTGGCATTTTGGGACAATCGCCAAAACTCTGCCTCATTGTTAAAAATAATCCAAACGACCGCTTAAATTTTTTGTTAACAAACGTGTAGACATCGGTGTTCATTTGTAGCTTTACAATCCAAAAAATCTAATCCAACCATTTCCATAATCCTAAAATTCACATTTTAAACATACCCATTATGGCTTTCGAACTACCAGCTCTTTCCTACGCTTCAGATGCATTGGAGCCCTTTATCGACAAAATGACGATGGAAATACACCATGGCAAGCATCACAATGCTTATGTGACCAATTTGAATGCAGCCGTGGCCGGCACCGAAGCCGAAAAGGCCTCTATCGAAGAATTGTGCCAAAACATAAGCAAATACTCCATGGCCGTGCGCAACAATGGCGGTGGCCACTTCAACCATAGTTTCTTTTGGAAACTACTAGAGAAAAACGAGGGTGGAAAACCTTCGGGCGAATTGGCAAAAGCCATCGACACTGCTTTTGGTAGTTTCGACAAGTTCAAAGAAGAATTTTCAAAGGCCGCTACCACCCGTTTTGGTTCGGGCTGGGCATGGTTGGTGCGAAAAGCCGACGGCACACTGGCTGTAACTTCTACTCCCAACCAAGACAACCCCCTTATGGACATTGCCGAGGTGAAAGGTACCCCCATTTTGGGCTTGGACGTGTGGGAGCATGCCTACTACTTGCACTATCAAAACCGTCGTCCCGATTATGTGGCTTCCTTCTGGAATATTATAAATTGGGCACAAGCCGAACTCAATTATCAGTCAGCAGTATAGTTTAAGCCTATAAAATTCAATAGGTTTTTACATTCCTCTCCGTGGCAGGTGTCCTCACCTGCCACTTTTAACCAACCATTAAAACCTATCCACAAAATGCGTTGCGAAGCGGAAATGGTCCATTCCTGTTTCATAAAATTTGGCGCTCGACCATTTATAATCTTCTGGCGTGGACGCTGAATTCCAATGTTCCTTCAAAGGATTGTGGTGGGTGTATAATTCAGTACCTTCCACTAGATACTACTCACTAGGAACCTAGGGGAGCTATGTAGTTGAAAGTGTCATGTTT
>DMUD01000042.1 GCA_003476475.1 Cytophagales bacterium
ATTGCCCATCACTACCAACACCACCTTGGTTTTTGAAGCCAAATTCTGTACAAATTCTATGGTATTTTGGCTTATGTTGTAGTTTTTGCTTCGTTGGTTGTGTAGCTCGTGCAAGCTCACAACCACGATGTTGCACTTCGAAAGCGAGTCCAATAAGCTGCGGTAATCAAAATCGGGCATCGCCTTTTTATCTACCACATAGTTTTTAAACTCGGCATACTTGGATAGGGTTTTTTGGAAAACATTTTCTTTGTCCAAACCTATCGCAACCGAAGCCAATTGATTTGATTTGCCATTTTTAAGCGGCAACAAACTTTCTTTGTTTTGTACTATTGTGAAAGCTTCTTCATACATCTTTACTCTCAAAGCATGTGCATTGCCATTATTTAAGTCTTCGTACAAGCTATCTATTTTAACATGCTGTTTTTCATATAGTTTAAGCCAATATTTTGACATCAATATTTTTCTGACTTTTTTTTCCAATTCTTTTCGCAAATTTTTCTTTTCTTCAATCGCTTCTTTTATCAAGTTTACGGCTTTGGGCACATTTTCTGAAAAAAGCAGCACATCGTTGCCTGCCTTAAATGCCAACAGGTCCACCTCGCCAGGTTTGTAAAACTTGCTCACGGCTTTCATGTTCAGAGCATCGGTAAAAATCACTCCTTCAAAATCTAGCTTTTCTTTCAAAAGGTCGTTCACGATGTTGTGCGACAAGGTAGCAGCAAGATTTTCTTCTTCCTCGTAGGCAGGTGTGTTTATGTGGGCAATCATAATGCTGCCTATGCTATCTTTAATAAGTCTTTTGAAGGGGTACAGTTCAAGCGATTCAATTCGCTTTTTGTCTTGTTTGATGATGGGCAGCGAAAGGTGAGAATCGGTGTCGGTATCGCCATGGCCGGGAAAGTGTTTGGCACATGCCAGTACTTTGTTGTCTTGTAGCCCTCGCATGTAGGCTATTCCTTTCATCGCCACTTTCTCTTTGTCTTCGCCAAAAGAGCGAACCCCAATAACGGGGTTGTCGGGGTTGCTGTTCACATCCATCACTGGTGAAAAACTGATGTGGACGCCTAATCTGCGGCACTGGTAGGCCAATTGTTTGCCCATTTTGTAAATAAGAGAATTGTCTTGCAGGGCACCCAAAGTCATTTGTTTGGGAAAACTGAGGGTACTGTCCAACCGCATTCCCAGCCCCCATTCGGCATCCATGCCTATCCAAAGCGGAATTTTGGCCAAAGCTTGGTAGCGATTGGTGAGTTTTGCCTGACGCAAGGGGCCACCTTGGAAAAAGATGAGACCTCCCAAATGGCAATGCGTGATGAGGGAATCGAGGTGGCGGAAATGATGTTCGTTTTTGTTGGAATAGGCCGCCACCATAAAGAGTTGGCCTATTTTCTGTTCCAAACTCATGCAGTCGTACACACTGTCAACCCATTCTTTTTGCGATAGGCGGGTTTGGCCTACAGAAAAATGGGAAAAATGAAAGGAAAGGAATGAGATAAAAATGAGCTTTTTCACAAATATTTTTTGATAAATAACAGGCCTGACAAAGTAAAATGGGTTTATTTCAAGTATTTCAAAATGTCGGTGACAATGATTTTTTCCAATATGGCTTTGTCTTTCACATCGAATACCCTGGACTTGTATAGTCCTTTAATTTTTTTGTAGTCGTCTTTTTCGCGCAAACTTATCGACTCTTTATTAGTCAGCATCATCCAATGCTCTTCTTTGGCATAGGTTTTGTGAAAAACATGGATTTTTAACTCATTTTTCAAATAATCATCCCTTTGTTCTATACTTTCAAAATCTCGAATTCCCCCTATTTTGTCGTAGGTAGTTTGCGAAACCACAAATCGGTTGATGTTGTATTTCCCACCTTCATCCATATAAAAAACAGATGGATTTATATTAATGTAATAGGATGTGATAGATTCGGGTTGAATGTATTCCGACTTGTATTCGCGAGATTTTACCATCACGTATTGTTCTTTTTGATATGGGGCGTACACCGATTCGATGGCTTTTTGGTCTTTTTGAGCCACGGCTTCATTCAATTTGGTTTGGGCATTTTCGTCCCAAACTGTATTGCCAAGTTTTATTTCTTGTAGGCTGGGAACGTGCAACGTTACCTCTGGAAAAACAGCTTGAATTTTTTTTCCAAGTTCAGTGGCGCGTGCCAATGCCAGCATTTTGTTGTTTTCAACGGTGGTTTTGCCTGGAATAGATGATCCGTCGGGTTTTATGTTATTGTGTGGTTTGCTAGGGTCAAAACTTGTCGGGATTTGTGATGCACTGCCAATGATTTCAAGCGTTACCCCCTCTCCTTTTGTGTTGGCACCCAAGTATGAACGAATTTTTTCGACCACTTTTTTGAATTCCTCTTGTCCGTCGGCTGTAAAGTCGGTCATGTTGTTTTCAAACTGTTTGAAAGCAGGAATTTCAAGCTTCAGGTCGGTCATTTTTATCACACTAAACTTCATCACATTCGTTCCTCTGCTTATTCTTACCAATTTGGAGAAGTCTTCTCTAGGTTTTTTTCCGTCGCGTACTGTTTTGGCTTTCCTGAAATCGGGGCAATCGTTACTAGGCTGTGATAGAGCATGAAAACTACCGATGCATGCAAGAAGCGATAAAATGTTCGATAGAAAGCACCTTTTCATCGGAAATAGCCGTTCAGCATACTTGTACAAATATAAAGGCATATACTTAAAAAGGAGTAGTCAAGTTTCAAACAGCATTTCTATACAGCACAACAAAAACTTAGTACTTTTAGGTCTTTACGAGGTAAAATGTTACTTAAAGTTGATAATCTTTTTTTTGAACGTGCTGGTACAGCTGTCTTGAAAGACATTTCGTTTGAAGTGCCTTCGGCCAATGTTACTTGTGTGTTGGGGGCAAATGGCTCGGGAAAAAGCACTTTGTTGGGCTTGTTGGCGGGCATGCTCGAGCCCACCACTGGAACAATCTTTTTGAATGAAAATCGTGTTTTGGGGCCTGAACATACGCTTGTAAAAGGGCATCGTCAAATAGCACTGGTGCGTCAAGATGCAAGATTGACCCCTTTTGCCACAGTGCGCCAAAATCTGATGCATGTGTTACGCATGCACGACGTTGGGTATATGGAAGAAAAAATAGCCGAATTGTGCGCTGTTTTGGGATTAGAAAACTATTTGGATCGAACCGTGAAATTTCTTTCGGGTGGCGAGCAACAACGGGTGGCCATCGCGGCGGCTTTGGCCTCCAATCCTTTGTTGTTGCTTATGGACGAGCCATTTAGCCAAACCGACCTATTTTTGAAACAAGAATTGAAGCATTACTTGTTTGAGGTAGTAAACAAACTGCGTACTTCC
>DMUD01000195.1 GCA_003476475.1 Cytophagales bacterium
GTGCCCAAAAATGGCGTAAATTAACAGCCGACAATATTGGGAAAAGAATTGCGATTGTGTTAGACGATAATGTGTATTCTGCTCCAACTGTTCAAGGAGAAATACCCAACGGCAACTCTTCTATCAGCGGTAGTTTTACTGTAGATGAAGCAAAAGATTTGGCCAATATTCTGAAAGCTGGAAAACTGCCTGCGCCAACCCGTATTGTAGAAGAAGCAATAGTAGGGCCTACATTAGGTCAAGAGGCAATCAATCAAGGTGTTTTATCGACTTTGGCAGGCATTTTGCTAGTGGTCATCTTCATGTTTATGTACTACAATAAAGGCGGAATAGTGGCCAATGTTGCCTTGGTATTCAATCTATTCTTCATACTAGGCATAATGGCGCAACTGAATTCGGTGCTTACCTTGCCTGGTATTGCAGGTATTGTACTTACTATTGGTATGGCGGTAGATGCAAACGTACTTATTTTTGAGCGTATTAGAGAAGAATTGAAGGCAGGTAGAAAATACCAAGAAGCCATAAGTCTAGGATACGAAAAAGCATTTTGGTCTATCTTTGATGCCAACGTGACCACCCTTCTTGCGGGCGTAATTCTTCTATATTTGGGTTCAGGCCCTGTGAAAGGTTTTGCTATTACCTTGATAATTGGTATTTTCTGTTCCTTCTTCACAGCAGTTTATATCACCAAAGTGCTTTTGTCTTGGTTGTATAAAATGAAGAATCCTGTCGAACTTCCTTTCGAGACAGGCATATCAAAAAACTTATTCAAAAACTTTAATTACGATTTTATCGGAAAAAGGAAGTTGGCTTATGCATTTTCTTCTTCCATAATAGTACTTGGGATTATTTGCACAATAATCAACGGTGGTTTGAATTTGGGTGTTGATTTTAAGGGAGGTAGATATTATGTGGTTCGATTTGAGCAACCTGTTGTAGCTTCAGACATTCGCAGTCAAGTTGTGCCATTTTTCCAAAATACTGGAACTGAAGTAAAAACTTTTGGTTCGAATAATCAGGTTAAAGTGACAACCAGCTATTTAATAGAACAAGAATCGACAGAGTCCGACAATCTGGTGCGTTCGGCATTGGATAAAGGGTTGGTAAAATATGGTAAAAAATACGAGGTTATGAGCTCGTCGAAAGTAGGCGCTACCATTGCAGATGATATCATGCGCACTTCCATTTTGTCTATGATACTGGCTATTATTGGGATATTTATTTATGTATTATTCCGATTCCGTAATAGATCATTTGGCTTTGGTGGGGTAGTAGCCTTATTTCATGATGCTATTTTAGTTTTAGCCTTATTCTCTATTCTGCACACTTTTGGTATTTCGTTTGAAATTGACCAAGTGTTTATTGCAGCCATCCTCACTATTGTTGGATATTCTATTAATGATACGGTGGTAATCTATGACCGTATTCGCGAAGTACAAGAGCAAAATCCACTTGCAGACTTGGCGACATCGTTGAACCAAGCTATCAACTTTACTTTCAGCCGTACCATCATGACTGCTTTTACAGTGCTTTTGGTGGTGATTATTTTGTTGTTGTTTGGTGGCGAGGTATTAAGAGGGTTTTCTTTAGCATTGTTGATAGGCGTTGTAAGTGGTTCTTATTCTACTATTTACATAGCTGTACCTATTGTATTAGATTTTTATACAAAAAAAGATACAAAGGGGCTTGACTCTTAGTCAGTCGTAAATTTTTGCTCAAGAAAAAAAAGTTAGGGGCTTCACTGTTTAGTGAAGCCCCTCCCTTTTTTATACAGCCTTGGGTTCAAGTAATAAATACAAAACCTTCGGGAGACTATTATCAGAGAAAGAGAAGAAAAAACTAATTAAAAACTCTTTGTCGCTTTAAAATGGCAGGATTTCCTTGGTAAATGCCGTTTTTCTCCATGTGTTTGGTGGCAACCGAACCTACAGCCAAAACGCTATTTTCATGGCAAGTTACCCCTGGGCACACTACGGATTTAGCTCCAATCCAAACGCCATTTTCTAAATTAATTTCATTAGTTATCAGGTCGAAGGTAGAGACTTTGTAATTATGGCTTCCGGTAAGTAGCATCGCGCCTTGGGAAATGCACACATGGTTGCCAATTTTTACTTTTATTAAATTATCAATCCACACCTCTTCGCCTATCCATACATGATTTCCTATTTCAAGCAACCAAGGGTATTTGATGTTTACCGAAGGCTTTATTGTCACTTTATGGCCAACTTTTGCTCCAAAAAGTCTGAGCAGTCCAACTTTGATTCCAGAAGATAAATTGATGGGATTTTGCAGAAACAAGGCATTAATTGCAAACCATGACAATCTTTTGACAACGCCTGCACCAGGGTTGTATTCCGAGTTGTCGTAAAGGTCTAATCTTGTTTGCATATTACCAAAGCAAATATTGGGCAAATATACCAAAGCTTAGCGATTCACCGTTTTTTCGTACAGCTGCCAATACATAACCCCTACTTTTTCGAAAGCATAATTTTCGCGAACGAGAGCGTGTCCTTTTTCACCCATTTGTTGGCGAATATGTTTAGGGGTTCGAAAGGCTTCTTCTATTTTTTTAACGATGTTGTCAATTTTTAACGGACTTACCCAACCACATTGGTTTTGTTCTACTATATCGCATAAATTCACTTTGTCTGAAATAAGGACAGGTATTTTTTGGTCGAGTGCCTCGGCCACAACCAATCCAAAATTTTCTTGGTGGCTTGTCAGCACTAGTACGTCGTATTGTTGTAAGGTTTCGTTTCGGTTTGCGGGATTCAATTTGCCTTTGAATACCACACATTTTCTTAGTTGGTTCAATTCAACAATTTTTTTCAATTCTTGTAAGAAATTGTCGTCGTCTTCGCCGTAAATGTCGAGCGAAACACGGTCTTTCATGTAGGAAGGAAGCAAGGAGAGGGCGTTCAAAAGTAAATCTAGCCCTTTTTTGCGGTTTATGCGGCTAATGTAAATCAGGCGCAGGTCGTAGTATGAATAAGATTTTTTGTATTCTACAAACGCCTCATATTTCATACCTAATGGGATAACCACTGTTTTTGCTCTTTTGGACAATACAGCATTTTTTCGTTCATTCTCGGTAGTGAAGTGCACAAAATCGGCCATGAGCAAATATTGGTCTTCGAACATGAAACGATGAAATTTTTTCATCCATTTGGAACGAGTCAATGAAAAGGCATCGAGCATGCCATGTACAGAATAGCCAAAAGGAATTTTGTTTTTGATTGCAAATCTTGCGCCAATGGTTGAAAAAGCATTGAAAAGAGTATGGATGTGTATTAAATCGTGTTTTTTGAAATTGTGCAAATACTTTTTAAGAAGTGGGGAGGCATAGTATGCTTGTCCCCATTTTGTGGTGGAAGCAGGCAGGTAATGTACAGTGACCCCCTCTATTTCTTTCACGACCACTTTACCATTGCTTTCAAACAATTCTTCTTGGCCGTTCTGGTTTAGTGTTACCACATCGATAGTACACTCGAAGTGTTTTGTCAAGTATTCAGCCTGTTCTGAAATGCATTTTGGAGGACCTCCATAAAACCAAGAGGGTTTGTAATAGGGGGTAATGTAGAGTAGCTTCAAGTTAGATATTTATTAGTTGGTGATTTTGAACACGGTACGCAACATTTTTTCTTGTGCTGTTGAAAGAGATTTTCCATATTTAGACATTATGATGCGGGCTGAATACATCGCTTTGTCGAATTCGTATTTTTCAGATTTTCCCCAAGAAAAAGAAGGAATATGTTTTGGCGGAAAGCCACCATCGAAAACGTTGGTGCATACTCCTACTACGGTACCTGTATTGAACATGGTATTTATGCCCGATTTGGAATAGTCGCCCATAGTTAGGCCACAGAACTGAGAACCAGTATCGACCATTTTTTTTTCGTCATAGCTCCACACTTTTACGTTTGAATACGTGTTCTTCATATTCGAGATATTGGTGTCGGCACCTAAATTGCACCATTCGCCAATTACCGAATTGCCCATGAAACCGTCGTGAGCTTTGTTGCTGTATCCCAACATAATAGAGTTGCTTATTTCACCGCCGGCGTTGCACATTGGCCCAATAGTAATGTCGCCTCGCATTCTTGCACCCATTTTCAAGGTGCTGCCCTCGCATATCACAAAAGGGGCGCGAATGACACAACCTTCTTGTATTTCGCAGTTGTCGCCAATGTATATAGGACCAGTTTCTGCATTTAAAACGGCAGCTCTCAACTTTACATTTTTACCAATAAAGATATTTTCAGGACAATACACTCGAGTGTGGGGGTCTTCAATAGGGTTAGTGGTTTGAGTTTTTTTTACATACTCAAAATCTCTTTTTATCTGAGTCCCATTTTTCTGAAAAATATGCCAAGGCTTTTCAATTAATTCCGCTTCTTCTACCCGAATTTTTTCGATAAATACAAGTTCGGAAATAGCTCCATATTCTACTTTTCCAGAAACAAATGCCAAAAGCGTTTCTTTAAAGTACAAGGCTTGCCCAATTTGTAAAGTTTTTATCTTAGTTAAAACGCTTTCACTTTCCAATAAAGCACCATGTATGTACAGGTTTTGTGGTTGATAGGAACATGGAAAAACTTCTGACAAATAATTGGCAGTAAGCCAAGAGGCTTTGCCAAAATGCCGTTCCCATTTTTCCCTTAATGTGAATATGCCACATCGCAGTTCCGAAATGGGACGGGTAAAGGTTAGTGGCAAAAGTTGCTGGTGGTTTTGGGCTGGGTCAAAAAGGATGAGTTGCATTTCGTTTTGTTAGATTGTAAATGAAATTTCCAAAATAATGCACACACTTCATAGTTCCCCTATAACTTAGTAAGTGAACTGTATTCCCAATCCCAAAGATTGGGCAAATTGCACATCAGGGTCTTGATCATAATCGTAAATGAGGGTGGTGGTAATGGTGGTGGTGATATATTTTGTGATTTTGGCGGTAAAAGTGGCATCGAATCGGTGGTCGATATTGTCGAACCACGTAATGTTGGTATTTTCTTTGGTTTCTTTAGGTAGTTCGTAATTGGCAAATCCAATATACTGCCATTTCAAGTTGATGTTTTTATGAATGTCTTTGTTATAGGCTGTCATAATTTGCAATAAGGCTATTTCGTTTCGAATGGTTTTGCCATTTACCACTTCCACTCCATAGTATTTGGTTTCGATTGGGTCTATACTTTTGGCTGTTACAATAGTTTGCCGAAACGCTCCTGGGCTGAAACGCAAGAAAAAATAGTTGGTGGGTTTGTATTCAAAACCAAGTGCTTCAGTCAAATACCCAGGTGCCATAAAGTTTGACACATATACAGTGGTGTCCCTGTTCAGTCTTTTGGTGGTAAGAAAACCATCGTAAAATTGAGTTAGGAAGTTTACGGAAGCGAACATGCTCCAATTTTTTGCAATGGCGTACCCCAATTTGGTATCGGCATATATTCGGTCTATGTTTTTTACAAAACCAGTATTTTTGTTGTTTATGGCCCCGAATTTGAAATCGACTATGCTGTTGAAACTTAGATTCTCTTTTGCATAGTCGGCTGTTGCACCTAGAAATGCTTGGTATGCAATAGAGTTTACCCCACCGCCTTTCCAGTTGTTAGAAAAAGAGGCTTGGTTTAAAATTAGGCCAGTTTTCAGGCTGGTTTTCCAATAACAGGTATCCTTCATCACGCCTGTGGGTATGGCAATGGGTGCAAGCGAAGTGGGGGGCGTATCTTGGGCAAATACCAAAACACGAAATAGGCTAAGAAAGAATACGGTAAGAGATTTTTTTTTCATTTTTCAAGGGTGAGATAACTAAGCTAGGGTTCCATACAAGTCGAATTCGGTAGCAGAAGAGATGTTTACCAAAGCAAAATCGCCCATTCTTGCATAGGCTTTTTCTTCTGCTTTTACCAATACTTCATTGTCCACTTCTGGAGAATCATGTTCGGTACGACCTATAAAGTAACCTCCCTCTGTTCTATCGAATAATACTTTTAAGGTTTTTCCAATTTTTTGCTGGTTGATACTTAGGGAAATTTCTTCCTGTATTGCCATTATTTCATCGGCACGTTCCTGTTTTATGTCGGCAGGCACATCGTCTTTGAAAGCGAAAGAATGGGTTTGTTCTTCGTGTGAATATTGAAAAATGCCTAATCTATCGAATTGCATTTCTCGAACAAAATCTTTCATTTCCTCAAAATCAGCCTCAGTTTCGCCAGGGTGGCCAGCAATGAGGGTGGTACGTAGCGCAATGCCGGGTACTTTTTCACGTATAGTTTTTACTAATTGTTCTGTTTTTTGACGGGTAATACCCCTTCGCATTATTTTTAGCATGTTGTCGGAGGCGTGTTGCAAGGGCATATCCAAATACTTACAAATATTTTCACGTTCTGACATCACATCTAACACATCCATAGGAAAACCCGAAGGATAGGCATATTGCAATCGAATCCATTCAATACCTTGAACGTCAGAAAGTTGACGGAGAAGGTCTGCTAATTTTCGCTCTTTGTACAGATCGAGGCCATAATAAGTCAGGTCTTGTGCAATCAGTACTAGCTCTTTTGTGCCATTTTTGGCCAAATTGGATGCTTCTTTCACCAATTCTTCATAAGGTCGGCTTACATGTGTACCACGCATAATGGGAATGGCGCAAAAGGAACATGGGCGGTCGCATCCCTCGGCTATTTTCAAATAGGCATAATGGCTGGGAGTGGTAATGAGGCGTTCTCCCAATAGTTCATGCTTATAGTCTGCCTTGAGGGTTTTTAGTAGCCTTGGAAGGTCTCGCGTGCCAAACCATGAGTTTACCTCTGGTATCTCTTTTTGCAAATCTTCTTTATAACGTTCTGAAAGGCAGCCAGTTACATATAGTTTTTCGATTAGGCCTTGTTGTTTTGCATCGGCATATCGCAAAATGGTATTGACCGATTCTTCCTTGGCATTGTCTATAAAACCGCAGGTGTTTACAATCACAATGTTGGCCTCGTCGTTTTTGGCTTCGTGGCTTACGTCAAATTGGTTTGCCTTTAGTTGGGTGAAAATATTTTCAGAATCGACTAGTTTTTTCGAACAGCCCAGC
>DMUD01000144.1 GCA_003476475.1 Cytophagales bacterium
ATACGAAGGATGGCCAGAAGGTGTTCAAGAGTATTTGGTGGAAAAATTAGACGAATCGGGTAAGGTCTATTTTAGTCAAAGTGTAGCCAAAAATTTAGACTATTCTGAAAAAGGTTTGGATACCAACGAGCAAATTATTCACTTTAGAGTAAAAGGAATATCTAATTCAGGAAGAGTGAGTTATTCCAATTATTTTGAAGTTAGGCAAAAAGGAGAATTTTACATGCCCAATGCTTTTACCCCCAATGGTGACGGGCTGAACGATATATGCCATGCCGAGGGTTTGTTTATAAAAGATTTTAGTTTGGAAATATGGGACAAGAATGGGGCAGGAGTCTTTGCCACCAATTCTTTCAAACAAGGTTGGGACGGAAAAATAAACGACTTACCTGCACCACCCGATGTCTACATGTATAGGGCAGAAGCGGTAGATAAATTGGGATTTGTTTACAAACTTAGCGGCACAATTCAACTTATAAAATAATACAGATATGTTTGACATGATGAATATGTTTGGGAAAGTAAAAGAAATGCAATCCCAACTTCAGAAAGTAAAAGAAAATATGGTCAACATTACTGCCGATGGCGAGGCTGGTGCTGGCATGGTACGCGCCACAGTCAATGGGCACCATAAAGTCTTGAAAATTGAAATTGACAAGGATTTGGTAAAACCAGAGGAAGTGGAAATGCTACAAGACCTTTGTGTGGCAGCTGTGAACAAAGCCATGCAAGCTGTAGGAGAGAAGTCGAAAGACGAAATGAAAAAAGCCACAGAAGGAATTTTGCCCAACATTCCTGGTTTAGACTTGGGTAGTTTATTCGGGGCAAATGCGTAAAAAATATTTGATAGGATAGGTCATATTTCTCTTCTATTTTTTCGATTCTAAAGCATGAAGCTATCAATCGCTATCTTAAATTGGAATGGTTTGTCTCATTTACAAACTTTTCTGCCTTCCGTAGTGGAACATTCCAACGGGCACCCAGTTTTCTTAATTGACAATGCTTCGACAGATGGTTCGGTCGAATGGCTAAAGCAGACCTATCCAACTATCATTCCAATTGTCCACGAGCAAAACGAAGGTTTTTGCAGGGGCTACAACAGCGGACTGTCACAAATAGATTCTACTTATTTTGTATTGCTCAATTCCGACGTAGAAGTCACTGAGGGTTGGCTCGATCCCATCTTGAAAATATTAGATCAGGATTCTAGTGTTGCTGCTGTGCAGCCTAAAATATTGTCTTACCACGAAAAGCACCTATTTGAGTATGCAGGGGCTGGTGGCGGACAAATTGACTTTTTGGGTTATCCCTTTTGCAGAGGCAGGATTTTTGACACTTTGGAAGAAGACAAAGGCCAATACGACGATTTGGCAGAGATTTTCTGGGCATCTGGTGCCTGTTTTTTTGTAAGAGCCGATTTGTTTCGGGCCATGGGTGGTTTTGATGAAAAATTCTTTGCCCACATGGAGGAAATTGATTTGTGTTGGCGTTTGAAAAATGCCGGATACAAAATCATGTATTGCGGACAAAGTACAGTATATCACTTGGGTGGAGGTACTTTGCACAAAAGCAATTCCATGAAAACATTTTTGAATTATCGCAATGGGCTTTTGCTTCTTTACAAAAATCTAACCCAAAAAAGGTTGTTTTCCACCCTTTTTCTTCGCTTGGTTTTGGATGGTATTGCAGGTGTGGAACATCTGCTGAAATGCCGCTTCGCTTCGGTGAAGGCTATATGGAAGGCACACAAAGCCCTATATAGTTTTATTTATTTAGAAAAGATAAGCAGGAAAAACGATTCCAATTTCGAAAGTCCCCACATTTTGTACAAAAGCATTGTATGGCAGTATTTTATTAGAGGAAAAAAATATTACGAAGAATTGAAGAAATAAAGCAATCATAAGGTTGTAGATTATTTTAACTTTAATTTCTGCATTCCTCTAAATCAAGATGCCATATATTCTTCAATCGCCTCGCGAATGGTCGTGAAAGTTTTGTTCAGCAATTCCTCGTTTTCCTCCAACAAAGTGACACGAAAGCCTTGCAAGTCGGAACAGAAAGAAGAGATGGGCACCACGCAAATGCCTTTTGCAGCTAGCAAGTAGTAAACAAACTGTTTGTCCAATGCTACATCGTCGTTTGAAATCCATTCATCAACCAATTTTTGTGCTTCTGGATTGGCAATCTTCAATTTTTGGGAACGTTTCAAGACACCCTCTTTGAAAATCATGGTATTGTAGAAGGCACCATAAGTTTCGTTGAAATTTAGTTGAGGTACTTTACCCAAAATATTGGCAATGGCCTTGCTGCGGCGACCAATTTTTTGGTTTTCTTCCAGTCGGTAAGGCATGTAACGTGGGTCGCCCAATATTTTTGGAATGGCAACTTGGGGGAGTTTGGTGCTGCATACTTCCAGCATTTTGGCATTGTCTAAGGCTGAACAAAGTCGTGCAAACTCTGCGTCTTTGTCACGATTCAAGTATTCCATCCAACCGCAACGCGAACCTGGCCAAGGTAATTCTTTCGATATTCCTTTAATAGCTATGCCAGGAACGTCTTCAATCACCTCGCTTAGCGAGTAGGATTTCACACCGTTGTACGTGATGTTCAAATATATTTCGTCGCTTACAAGAAATAGTTTGAATTCCTTTGCGATATCCACTATTCGTTTCAGCATTTCATAAGGATACACCATGCCCGTTGGGTTGTCGGGATTAATAATAAGAATGCCGACAATGTTGGGATTGTATTTTACCTTCAGGTACAAATCGTCCAAATCGGGATACCAATGGTTGTTTGGATCTAATTTGTAAGTGAGTGGTTCGG
>DMUD01000198.1:0-149 GCA_003476475.1 Cytophagales bacterium
GCAGCTGTGCCTAACTGCTCTTTGATACGTGTTTGTGCATCACGGTCGGTATAGCCGATTTTGAGCAAACCCTTGTGCGTAGCCACACCTGCCAACTCATAAGCATAAATGGTAGGATTGGTAGACGGTCGTGGCGGAAAAAATTCTTT
>DMUD01000198.1:459-3976 GCA_003476475.1 Cytophagales bacterium
GGTCGTGGCGGAAAAAATTCTTTTTTACTCATTTTTTCTTCAATTTCTTCAATTGCTTCTCGGCTTGCTCTATGCTTGCTATAAATTGTTTCTCCACTTCGGATAGTTCATCTTCCGATTTGCCTTTATAGGCGTTGTATTCGGTCAAGGCTTTTTGTTGAGCCAGTTCTGCGGATATTTTGCCGGCATGGGTGAGCACCTCTTGGCGGCTCATTTTTGTAAATCCATCTAACACCTCAATCCAGTCTTTCATATACATAGGCTTGCGCTGCATGGCGTTGATTTCGGCAATATCTAAATAGGCCGAAACCAAGCGATTGAGAATTGCCAACTCTTCATCCGACAAATAATTTTTTGCCACACCTATTTCCTGTTTTGTAGGTTTCTTGCCTTTGAATGCCGTTAAACCCATAAAAGGCAACTGGGCATTTGCTCTTTCAAAAATGATTTCGGCTGCGGTATGTCCGTGTGCTGCCCAGTGCAATTTATTTTGCACGGTTTGAAAAAACTGTTGGGTTACGGTAGCTCGTGGGTCATAGTCCATGCTCGTGGCATAGATTTCCAGTACTTTGCGGTAAAATACCTTTTCAGCAGAGCGAATGTCCCGAATACGGTCGAGTAATTCTTCAAAATAGCCTCCACCTTGTTTAAGTAGCTCATCGTTCATGGTGAAGCCCTTGATGAGATATTCCCGCAATCGCTCCGTTGCCCAGATACGAAACTGTGTGCCTCGCAGCGATTTTACCCGATAGCCTACCGAGATGATGACATCTAAGTTGTAGTATTCTAGTTCTCGCTCCACCTGACGAGTGCCTTCTGTACGAACTGTTCGGAATTTCCGAACAGTTGCTTCGGGACTCAATTCGCCTTCTTCAAACACGTGCTTGATATGCTCACTGATATTAGATTTGGACGATTGAAACAACTCCACCATAGCAGCCTGTGTGAGCCAAACAGTATTGTCGGTGAGCTGCACTTGTATTTTGGTGCTGCCGTCTTCGGTTTGGTAGATTAGTATATCACTCATCGTCTGAATCACGGATTTAAAAGATTTTATGATTACACTGATTTATTTGTAAGTACCAATCGCTTAAATTCAAGGCTCTTTGCTCCAAAATTGATTAATAAACAAACTTCCAGACGATATGCTTTTAGGTAGTTTAAAGCTTGTGCCAGATGCACATCTTCGAGTTTAACAATAGCTTTTAACTCGACTAATACTTTGTTTTCTACCACAAAGTCTGCTCTTCGAGTACCGATAGGCTCTGGCAATTCTTTGTAGTATATGTCTTGTTCTATTTCTCTGGCATACTCCAAGCCAGCTTGCTTTATTTCCCAAGCCAAAGCCCTTTGGTAAATCACTTCCTGAAAGCCATTGCCTAAAAACTTGTGAACTTCAAATGAAGCACCAATGATTTTTTCTGTTATATCCTTATGTTTCAATTCACTCATAATGCTATTTTTTGTCTGAATCGCTTATTTCTTTGTCTGAATCGCGGATTTTGCTGATTTTAAGATTGCACAGAATTATTTTCCGTGAAATCATTTAATCCATCTAATCTGTGATTCAGACAATGGTCGTGGCGGAAAAAATTCTTTTTTACTCATCGTCTCTGCTATTTTGACTAACATCCATTGGTCTAATCATACTTTCAATGAATGCAATTTCATCATCTGTTAGGCTATACTTTCTATAAAGTTTTTCGTCTGTCCAAGGTTCCGAAAAGTCTTCAATTGGAACAAAGGCAAATCTGTCTTTTGTGATATCCTGAGAAAATGATAATTGAGAAACAAGGAATCTAGTAAACTTTGTCTTCAGATAACTTAACAAGTTAATACATCCCTTTTCAGATTTGAAAGAACCAACTATAATATAGGTTTCTGTACAAATTTCATTTGGCTTTAATATCTCTAAAGTTGAAAACACTCTACGTTTCCCTTCTTTGTCTGGCTGACCTGCGTGGTCGTATGAAGTTTTGGAAGTAATTACTTTCCAAAGCGGAATTAAGTCGTTACCAACAGTAATTAAATTACTTGGGTAACTACCATAACCACCATAATATTTCAACATCAAATCTCCTTTTGTTTTAGGTCTTTCGTTTGTTGCTAACCCAAAAGGCTTTCTACTGGAAACTTGCTCACTCATAAATGATTTTGAATGAATGCGTACTTTTTTAATTACATCAGCAGCAGTTGAATAACGAATAAAAGTATCAAACTCATTTAAATACCTTTTTGATATGTCGATCTGATTACCATTTCTTACTTCAATTTCTGTCTCGCCATTATAGTTGTTATCCCAAAGAAAATAACAAACGCCCCCGGGAACATCGGCACCTGGGAATGCGTCAGAAGCACAAGTATAATCAACTATTTTTCTAAATCTTTTATCATTTAGCATTTCATCTCTGAACTCATTTAAACCTTTTCCACCCGCAAACCATCTATCGGGAATAATCATTGTTAAATACTTAGGATTTAACTTTTTTGCTTGCTGAATAAACTTATGATATAATGGTTTTGCACTTCTTCCATGACCACCATCACTCAATTGATAAGGTGGATTTCCAACGATAACGTCAAATTTCATATTGAATATTTTTTCAGGTTTGTCTGTGTGAATAAAATTGTAAGCGTAAGTTTCCAAGGCTTCTTCACGATCGTACACTTCTTGGCTTGCTCCGCAATAGGCGCATTTTCCGCTTTGCCAAGTGTGTTTCATTCGTTTATAGCGAATGTTTCCTTGCTCATCATCAAAGGTTTCGCAAATGGAGTATTTGCCATTGGCAGTTTTGGAGCAATACACACTTCTACGAGAAAGTAAAGACGTTAAATCTGTTATGGCAATGCCATACAATTGTTGGCTAAAAATGTGGTTAATGCGTTCTTGCTTGTCGGGTATTTGTGTTTCCAAACCTTTCATTAAACGCTTTGCCATCTCTCGCAAAAACACACCGCTTTTAGAAACAGGGTCTAAAAATTTGGCGTTTGGGTTGCTCCAAAGTTCAGGAGGTAACAAGTCCAAAATATCGTTTACCAAACTCGGTGGCGTAAACACTTCGTCATTGCTCAAATTGGCAAGGCAGGAGAGCACATCAGGATTATAATTTGTCTGAATCATGATTTACTGGATTTTAAGATTTTCAGGATTCAGCTTATATTTCTTTTTGAACACTTTTTTGATTTGTAAACTTGTTGAACCAAAATTGATTAGGAGTCCGATAGGTTTATCGTACGCGACTAAATAGTTTTTGGCTTGTGCCAAGTGTACATCCTCCAAATTGACGAGTGCTTTAAGTTCAACGATAATGTCATTTTCAACAATAAAATCAGCCCTTCGTGTACCTACGTGAATGCCATCGTAAAAAATATCCTGATCAAACTCTCGTGCAAAGCACAATCCTGCTCGTTCAAGTTCGATTGCCAAGCATCGTTGGTAAATGACCTCTTGAAAGCCATTGCCCAGTGTGTTGTGAATCTTCATTGCACATCCATTAATCTTGTATGTTAAAGCACT
>DMUD01000159.1:0-323 GCA_003476475.1 Cytophagales bacterium
TCTATTTCACCAAATCTTTGGATTAGTTTGTGAAGAGGTAGTAAACCGCCACTAATTATCAACTCTAGAAAGATAGCACTTTCAGTGGCTGAAAATTTGATAGTTTGACCACTTGGAGAAACTAAAGAAAATGACTTAGGGTGAAAAATCCAAGTATTTTCTCTTTCTTCGTAGTCCATGCGTCTACCCAAATTTATCAGCACTGTTTTCAGCTCAATCGGTGAAACGGGTTTGGTCAAATAAATATCAGCCCCACTTTCATAGCTTTGCGCTCTGTCAATGCCCTGAACTCGGGCAGTCAGGATCACAATTCCCATTTTTGG
>DMUD01000159.1:592-3338 GCA_003476475.1 Cytophagales bacterium
ACAATTCCCATTTTTGGATAGGCTTTTCGAACTCTTTTTGAAATTGAAAGTCCATCCTCATTGGGTAAATTGAGATCTAGAACCAAAACATCACAAATTCTTTCGGCAAGAGCTGCATTCAATTCTTCGCCATCGTCTGCACAGCGCAAATTAAAACCTTGTGCCAACAAATAGTCAGCCAAAGTTTCACGCAATGAGTAATTATCCTCGACGATCATAATTTCTGGTAACCGGCTCATTTTGCGTCATTCAAATTCGGGACTTGAAAAGAAAAGGTCGTCCAAGTGTCATCAAATTTACAATCAATGTTTGAGCCCATTTCCTTGGCTTGCTGATTTGCCAGCCAAAGACCAAGACCTGTTCCTGAATAACCTTTTGCTTCTTCAGCTCTGTAGTAACGTGAAAAAAGTTTGTCTATAGCAGGCGGGCCTACTTTACCAATTTGATTTTTAATTTCAAATTTGATAAATCCTTTCTTGTCAAAAGAATGCTCAAATATCTTCAAATCAACTATAGAGTTTGGAGCTGAATATTTCAGAGCATTTGACAATAGGTTTTCTAAAACTGATCTCAAAAAGATAGGATCAACTTCGGCCGAAGTATTTAAGCTCAATTCATCACCGAAATACCATTTTATTCTTTCGGAATATGTTGAATTTAGCAACCCAATTCTTTCAATTATTTTGATTACCTCGGTATAGATTTCGACTGTTTCTGCTTTGTAGCCCGAAAGACCAAACTCAAACTTATCGGCCAACAGGCATTGGTTCAAAATATGGTTGATGGAATCTACAGCAGCATCAACACGAACAATCCAAATTAGGTTTTTTGCTTTATCAGTATTTGAGCTTTTGAGCGAAGCAGCGCCGAACCTTATAACACTCAAAGGAGTTTTAATTTCATGCAATAGCATACCTAAAAATACATGTTGTTTTTTGTTTTTTTCAATCTCGATATCTGCATTTGCCTTGGTCATAGCCAGTGTAAAAATAGAGTCCAATTCCTTTTGTTTTTGCTCATTGAGCATCAAAATCATAATTAAAAAAGCAAGCACAGGATAAAAGTGATCTCTATATGCAGGTATACCCAACTCAAACGGAAAGATTTGTGGCGCAATGAAATATAAGCCAGGGCCCATCGACATAATTGAATAAATGATAAAAATAGCCAGTTGATATCTATAGTGAAAAATTAAATTTTTATCAACTCTTAAATTTAAAGCAAGATAAAAATAAAGCATTGAGATCATCAAGAAATTTAGCCCCAATGAACACACGATCAGATAGGCTCTTGGGACATTCCAGAATAGCCCTATAGGAGGAATATTTGCAATTAAAAATACTACCAGGAAATAAATGTTTTGTTTCCGATTCAACAACCTTCCAAAACTTTCTTTGACCATCAGTGTTCCGGAACTGATGAGCGCCAAGAACAACGTCATGTTTAAATTTAAAAACATAATTGCATTTGAATCGTCGCTCTCCAGAAACAAGCCAAAATAATTCAAGCGACTCAAGATAAAGAGAGGAACCGACAATATGACCGCAATAAATATCTTTGATCTGGCTAACCAATTTTGCATGACAACCCATATCATCAATACAGCAGCCGCTGTCATTTGAGAACTTAAAATTGCGTAGCGAACATGCAAGCTATTTTGTGTTTCAGACTCAGTAAGTACCTTCACATTGAACTGCTTACTAGATAAGGCTCTGACCTTTAAATAAAATTCGAGTCTGTTAATTTTTTGTGTATCAATTGCGTGCGTCAGCAAATGTCCACGAAGCCGATCTGTCGTAGATATTTTGTTTGTTTTCCATAAACCCATCTCTTCTTGATCTGGTAAAAATATCAAAATCTCATCGACTGTTGCGTTTTCAAAGTACAAAAATAAATTGGGTTGAAAAGCTTCAATTGAAACTCTGAGCCAAAGATCTCCCTTTTGATATGGCTTTCGAATTTTTCCGGTATTCAGATTGAATTTTTCGCTTATTACATTTTCTATTTTTAAGCTGGCTGAATCGTCGTAGAACTCTTCAATTTTGAATTGAACATCTTCTGCTGATGCGCTTGTAGTCCAAGCAATGACGCAGGTAGCAAAAAGCTTAAGGATGGTTTTGAGTGCTGATTTCATGCCCATAGGCTATCAGCTTTGCCTTCTTTTGTTCATTTATTTGAAACGTATGTCAGACATTGTCAGACATCTAGAAACTTGCTTGTCAGAAAGTGTCAGCCTTTTGCCAACACGTTAATTAGTATGACTATGTATGAAATTATTGGTCTTCTTAAATTAGTTCATAAGGAGTTACTCCATGTCTACAGTCCAAATGTTAGTTGCCCAAAAAATGGCCCTTGAAAGAAGGATTGAGCAAGCGCGTCAAGAGGAAGTTGAGCGACAAAGAAGACTTGAAGCTGAAAGATTAGCGGTTCAGCAGGCAGAAATTGCTCAAATTCGAATGAGCCTGCAAAACTTGATGAAAAAATACAATTTGACAGAAGATCAGCTGCTTCGAGGCCAGGAAGAAATTTTCAAAATAAAAAAAACAAAGCTAAATGAAGTACCTGGCAAAGGACTCAGTTTGCAAGAAATGCGAATGTTTTACGCAAAAATGCAATGACAAAATCTAGATAGCATTCTCTTTTAGATAGCTAACCAATTTATCAACACAAAACTGCTGTTAACCTGACAGTGAAAATCAAAAATTGTCGATTGTCATGCATTCAATCCGTCGGAATGTAGGTGTCC
>DMUD01000297.1 GCA_003476475.1 Cytophagales bacterium
TTTAATGTTTTTGTCAATAATTTTTTCTCCTACCACATGGTCAATGAAAACCTTTCGACCATGGCCTTTTGGGGCCTGCAGTTAGAAAGTGTAGTGCCCAACCACAGCTGTTTGTCTCGATTCAGAAGAAAACTAGCCGAAAACGGCAGTTTTGATGCCTTATTGGCCAAAATAAACAAACAACTGGAAACCTACGAAGTGTTGGTCAAAAAAGGCATCGAGACAGAGGCCTCCCTGACCGATTCTATTCACATACCAAGAAAAAGGCTACCTACCATATAGCCCATGACAGGAAAGAAGACGAAGTGCCAATGGAAGAAACAGAAAAACAAGCCACTAAAATAAAGTCTGTAAGGATGTATCGGAAAGGCATGGACGAGGAAGGGTGATGGCTGAAGAAAGGTGACAGGCAGGATTACGGTTTCAAGAAACACGTCACCACTGACGAAAAGGGCAATACCAATCTCAGAGATGCTAATTGTCACAAAATCTATTAATTTGCAACTCTTTTAGATAATAATGATAAAAATCACTCTACCAGACGGTTCAATTCGCGAGTACGAAAAAGGAATCACGAGCTTAGAAATCGCGCGCAGCATAAGCGAAGGTTTAATGCGAAATGTACTTGCCGCAAAAGTAAACGGTAAAGTCCAAGATGCTACGCTTGCCATATACGAAGATGCCAATTTGCAATTGCTCACTTGGAACGATACGGATGGAAAATCAACTTTTTGGCACTCATCTGCTCACTTGCTCGCCGAGGCATTAGAAGCTCTTTTCCCAGGAGTAAAACTAGGAATTGGCCCAGCAATAGAATCGGGTTTTTATTATGATGTCGATTTTGGCGAACAATCTTTTTCGCAAGACGACTTCAAAAAGTTGGAAGACAAAATGCTGGTGTTGGCTCGTAACAAAAGCGAGTACATACGGAAAGAAGTGAGCAAAAGCGAAGCCATCGACTATTTTACCAAAAAGGGCGACGAATATAAACTTGAATTGATCGATGGATTGACTGATGGTTCCATTACTTTTTACACCCAAGGCCAATTTACCGACTTGTGTCGCGGCCCACACATACCCAATACCGGATTTATAAAAGCGGTAAAAATTCTAAATGTGGCGGGCGCTTACTGGCGTGGCGACATTGATAGAAAAATGCTCACTCGAATTTATGGCGTCACTTTTCCCAAACAATCCGAATTGGACGAACATTTGCGCATGTTGGAAGAAGCCAAAAAACGCGACCATCGCAAACTAGGGCAAGAAATGGAATTATTTACTTTTTCTGAAAACGTAGGAAAAGGGCTTCCATTGTGGCTACCCAAAGGGACAATTTTGCGTGAGAGATTGATGAATTTTCTAAAAAAAGCGCAAGAAAAAGCTGGTTATGAGCAAGTGGCCACGCCCCATATTGGAAATAAGAAGTTGTACGTCACGTCTGGTCACTACGAAAAATATGGCAAAGACTCTTTTCAAGCCATTGACACACCTGAAGAGGAGCAGTTTTTTCTAAAACCAATGAACTGCCCGCACCATTGCGAGATATACAAATTTCGTCCGCGTTCTTACAAGGAATTACCACTCCGTTTTGCAGAGTTTGGAACAGTGTACCGCTACGAACAAAGCGGCGAACTTCATGGGCTAACCCGTGTAAGAGGTTTTACGCAAGACGATGCCCATATTTTTTGTCGTCACGACCAGGTAAAAGACGAATTCATGAAAGTAATCGATTTGGTGCTTTTTGTTTTCAAATCGCTTGGTTTTGAAGATTATACGGCTCAAGTATCGCTGCGCGACCCTGCCAACAAGACCAAATACATAGGGTCGGACGATGCATGGGCTTTGGCAGAAAATGCTATTATAGAAGCGGCTGCTGAAAAAGGGTTAAAAACCGTCACCGAACTAGGAGAAGCGGCTTTTTATGGGCCAAAACTAGACTTTATGGTCAAAGACGCCATTGGTCGAAAATGGCAATTGGGCACCATTCAAGTTGACTATAATTTGCCAGAAAAGTTCCAGCTTGAATACATAGGCTCCGACAATCTGAAACATCGTCCCGTTATGATTCATCGCGCACCGTTTGGCTCGTTGGAAAGGTTTACGGCCGTGCTTATTGAACATTGCGCCGGCAATTTCCCATTGTGGCTTGCACCCGAACAGTACATCATTCTGCCAATCTCTGAAAAATTCCACAGTTACGCACACGAAATAAAATTGCTGTTGGACGAGTACGACATTCGGGGATCGGTAGACGAGAGAGACGAAAAAATAGGGCGCAAAATTCGCGATGCAGAAGTAGCAAAAGTACCTTATATGCTTATCATTGGCGAAAAAGAACAAATGGAAAACAAAATCACCGTTCGTAAAAAATTTGAGGGTGACAAAGGCAGTATGACAACCGCTGAATTTGTCTCTATTTTTCAAGAGGAAGTAGCCAAAGCAATGGCCCAAGCATAATATGCAAACAGCTGCGCAAAAATTTGTTTTTCATGGTTCTGGTATACGGCTATTTGCGCTTCAGATTGTTAATATTTTGCTCACAATTGTCAGTTTTGGACTTTATTATCCTTGGGCAAGAGCGGCTTATTTTCGATTCACTTTACATGAAACCGAATTTGCAGGCAACCGATTTTCATTTAGTGGTACAGGTTGGGAACTCTTCAAAGGATTGGCGATAGGTTTGTTGATACTGGCTGCTATCGAATCGGGTTTATTATACCTTTCCAGCCATTCTATTTTGCTCAGCTCATTTCTTTCCTTCATGGTTTTCATGCTATTTGTTCCTTTTGTGATACATGCAAGCATGCGGTACAGAACAAGTAGAATAAGTTGGAGGGGAATACATTTTGGCTACCGTGGCGATTTGAAAATGCTGATGAATATTTCAGTAAAAGGTACATTGCTCACGGTGGTCACCCTTGGTGTTTACAGTGCATGGTATGCCATGGAAGTCCGAAATTATGTACTGGGAAATGTTAGATTTGGTAGTATCCAAATCAAATATCACGGCAAAGGCCTAGATTATTTTCTAATAAATCTAAAAGGAATTGTGCTTACCATTTTCACTTTTGGTCTTTATTGGTTTTGGTGGAACAGAAATTTGCTGAACTATTATATAAATAAAATTTCACTTACCCAGCACAATAAAACCATCTTCCTGAAATCGACTGCTAGTGGAAATGGTTTTTCCTGGCTTCAAATCACGAATTTGGTCATCATCATATTCACTTTAGGCATTGCTACGCCCTGGACTACCGTACGCACATTGCATTACATTTTCGAACATATAGAACTATTGGGCGAACTAGATCTAGAAAATATCCATCAAACTGAAGAGGAATATAAAAATGCGACAGGAGAAGATTTGATGGGAATGTTAGACATTGGCTGGGTATAATGAATCTAAATTCAAACATATTTGAAGGTCAATTGTACGATGGAAAATCCTCTAACCCGATACCGGTTACCGTTATTTTATATTCTGACAAATTGGTCATTCACCCCAAGGAAACGGAGAAAAACCACCCAACACAAACCTGGGAAAACAGCAAGTTAAAAGACTATCAAAAATTGTCGATAGACTTGGTTCAAATTCGATATGGCGACTTCCCAAGCCAAACATTGGAAGTGAAATCAACTCTTTTTGCTGAAAATTTCAAACCGCCCAAATCGGGTTTAACAAGACTCGTCCATCGGTTGATACATAGCGGTTGGATAACCTTGACCACCATCATACTTTTCGCTTTGGGCGCACTATTGTTCCTTTATCTGTATGGTTTGCCTTGGCTATCCGAACAAGCGGTTCGTTTTGTGCCTATGGAATACGAAGTAAAAATGGGCGAAGAATTGTATAAAAACCTAATGAAAGAGGAAAAAATAGACAGCACGCGCACAAAACTTGCCAACCTTTTCATCAAAGAAATTGATTTCCAAACAGAATATCCGCTGCAGATAACAGTGGTGGAATCGGATATAAAAAATGCTTTTGCACTGCCTGGTGGACATATTGTTATTTACTCCAAGCTTTTAAACGACATGCGTCAGCATGAAGAATTGTGCGGATTGCTGGGCCACGAGGTAGGCCATGTAAAACTTCGACACACCACCAAAAACATATTTAGAAGCTTGTCGGGCTACCTTCTCATCTCCGTTTTCTTGGGCGATTTCAGTGGAGTATCTGCCACACTACTAGACAACGCCCACCAACTAAACCAACTCTCCTACTCAAGAGCTTTGGAAACAGAGGCAGACGAAACTAGTTTAGCTTGCATGCAGCACAACAAAATAAAACCAGAAGGCATTTTGTCTCTTTTCGACAATTTGGAAAAAGGGCATAATGACAACTTGAACATTCCCGAATTTTTCAGTACACACCCAGTAACTGAAAATCGAAAGCGGCACATCAAAGAAAAAATAGCTAAGGCAAAAAATCTGTATATAGAACATGCTTTTCTGGAAGGACTATTTCATCAAATGCAGAAAAATTAGTGTTTTATTTTAGTCAATATTTTACGCTAAAATACTTATTCCCAAATCAATACTTTAGAACATGTTTCTGGTTTGGTTTATTTCCCAAAGAAATGTAAGTTTGTTGACTGTAAAAAGTTATTCATCATATTCTACCTATTATGTCAAAAATTAAAATTGGAATCAACGGTTTTGGTCGTATCGGCCGCTTGGTTTTTCGCGCCGCCATTACTAACCCTCATATAGAAGTTGTAGGCATAAACGACCTTATCGATGTCGATTATATGGCTTATATGTTGAAATATGATTCGACTCATGGTATTTTCAAAGGAACCATTGAAACAACCGACGGCAACCTAGTTGTAAACGGCCAATCCATTCGTGTGACTGCCGAAAAAGACCCTGCTAACCTAAAATGGAACGAGGTGGGTGCTGAATATATAGTAGAATCGACTGGATTGTTTTTGACACAAGATACCGCCCAAAAACACATAGTTGCAGGAGCAAAACGTGTAGTACTTTCTGCTCCTGCCAAAGACGATACCCCAACATTTGTAATGGGTGTCAACAACAAATCTTATACCAAAGACCAAACCATAGTTTCAAACGCTTCATGCACAACCAACTGTTTGGCTCCTATTGCCAAGGTATTGCACGATAAATTTGGCATTGCCGAAGGTTTGATGACCACCGTTCATGCTACCACAGCCACCCAAAAAACTGTAGATGGCCCTTCTGCCAAAGATTGGCGTGGAGGTAGAGGTGCTGCCCAAAATATCATACCTTCTTCAACTGGTGCTGCCAAAGCAGTAGGATTGGTTATCCCCTCATTGAAAGGCAAGCTAACTGGTATGTCCTTCCGTGTACCTACTCCTGATGTATCGGTAGTGGACTTGACAGCGCGTCTGATAGTGCCTGCTTCTAAATCAGATATTGACAAAGTTATCAAAGAAGCCTCAGAAGGCGACATGAAAGGTATTCTTGGATATACCGAAGACGAGGTAGTTTCTACCGACTTCTTGGGCGATGCAAGAACATCGGTTTACGATGCCAAAGCAAGTATTTCTTTGAATGACAACTTTGTGAAAATTGTTTCATGGTACGACAACGAATGGGGTTATAGCAACAAGCTAGTTGACCTTATTCAGTACATGGATACTGTCAAATAATCTTTAACTCATTACATTCGAATGAAAAACCCCGAGCCTTTGGTTCGGGGTTTTTCATTCGAATAGTTTAAATTGCTATTATTAATAAAAACATGCGCTCTTGACTTGTACTGAGAGAGGGGGAATTCTCAAAACCAAACGGAGTTTTACGTACGATTTGAGCATTGAAGTAAAATACAACTAATGTCGTTACACGTTATCCAATCTTCCGTAACGCAAATACAATCTAGAACTCATAAATTTTTTCCTAAAATAAACACTAATCCTATTGAAGAAAAAAGGGTGCTTAGTAGTGATACATTGTTAAACAATAAATTATAGACAATAGGCAAATAAACCTATACATTCCATGCTTGAGGGAAGCCACAAAATATATTTTACCGAAAACTACTACCCCATACAAATCAATGTGAAATTCTAATATTTCCACAAATCCAAGAAAAAATTGAGAACTGAATTTTTCATAGCCAAACGGTATTTATTCTCGAAAGAGAAAAAGAGTTTCATACATATCATTACCCTGATATCAGTTTTAGGGGTTGCAACAGCCACAATGGCCTTGGTGGTAATATTATCGGTTTTCAATGGTTTGGAAGATTTATTACGAAATGTGTATCGCTCTTTCGACCCCGATTTAAAAGTAATGCCTGTTAAAGGAAAATCTTTTACTCTAGATGGCGAATTAATTGGCAAGCTTAAAAATATGGTGGAAATAAAAGCTATACACCCAATAGTGGAAGATAATGCACTAATCAAATATGAAAACAGCCAACTAGTAATAAAATTCAAAGGAGTACCTGACAATTATTTTACAGAGAACGAATTAGATAGTATACTGGTAGATGGAAAATTGGAAATAAAAAAAGACCTTGTTCCATATGCTGTACTTGGTAGAGGTGTCCAGTATTATTTGAATGTGAACCTAAAGAACGAATTTATTCCATTACAGTTTTGGTATCCCAAACTTCAGCAAAAACAGATAATTGACCCTGAAAAAGCATTCAATCGCTTAATCTTGCTACCAAAAGGTGTTTTTGCGGTCGAAAAACAGTTTGATGACAACTATGTATTTATTCCCATCGCAGAAGCTATTGCATTGATGGAATATGAAAAAAAACGAAGCTATTTGGAGATAAAAAGTCGTGAAAATGTAGAAATTTATTCATTGAAAGAAAAAGTGCAAAAAACTATAGGCGAAAAATTTATTGTTCTGACACAAGACGAACAACACGCCACTTTACTCAAAGCCATTAAAGTAGAAAAGTCATTTGTATTTATTACGTTCATCGTCATCATTGCCATTTCAGCTCTCAATATTTTGTTTTCATTGACCCTTACTGCCATCGAAAAAAAGCAAGATGTTTCGTTGTTGAAAGCACTAGGGGCATCAGATAATTTTTTAAAAAAAATATTT
>DMUD01000213.1 GCA_003476475.1 Cytophagales bacterium
CGATAAAATTCTGATTTTCCTGTAATGATGTTTTCTACCAATTGAGAAAAGGGAACAACCTTCATTTGAATGGTAATATTCAAGTTGTCTTTCAATTGGCGTAGTACTTCTAGTGCTACGTTGGTGTTTCGGTCACCGTCCGAATTCAATTCCAAGGTCACAGAAGGGAAGCCTTTTCCTTCGGCATAACCCGCCTTGGCCAAGTAATAGCGAGCCGAATCGAGGTTGTACATGTAGCCACGAACACTGTCAACAGGGTAATCTTTGAAAGAAGGCGGTATTATCCCTTTGTGGCCTGGTGCGTAGCCTTCATGATTCAAAACAAGGTCAAAGATTTTCTGTTTGTCTATGGCAAATGAAATGGCTTTGCGCAAATACACATTACTGAAAACTTTCCCTTTGTTGTTGAAGGTGTAAAATTGTGTGGCCATTTCAGGCGTTTGTTGTAGTTCGTAGCCGCTGTATTCGTTGTTGCCACCTTCTTTGTGCGATTCCAACACCTCGGCTATATGTTCGGAAGGCAAGCGGTAAATCATGTCCAAATTCCCTTTTTTGAATTCGAACATTTCTGTTTTTTTCTCTTTTATGAACTTGATGTCAACAGCCTCCAAGAAAGGCAATCTATTTCCAAATTCGTCGCGCCCATAATATTTGGGGTTCTTTTTTAAAATAATAGAAATGTCTTCGTCTATGTTGCCAAGTAAAAAGGGGCCAGTGCCCACTGCTTTGGCGCGCATCTCGAAACCGTATTTTACTTTAGCTTCTTTGGGGTAAATAAGGGTAAATGGTCTGGCTAGGTCAAACAAGAAAACAGAGCTTGGTTTTACAAGGGTCAATTGAAGGGTGTAATTGTCCAGTACTTTTATTCCTTCCAAGTCAAAAACAGGAGTTTTGCCGTTGACGGCTGCGGCGTGAAATTTATCGGCACCTTTCAGAATGCCTTTAAAAACGACAAATCCTTGGTTGTTGATATTTTGGGTACAAAGCTGTTCGAAACAATATTTTACATCATGGGCATTCATTTCACGGCCTTTTCCGCCAGTAAAGCATGGGTCGTCGTGAAAAAATACACCATGGCGAAGTTTGAAGGTGTACACAGTGCCCGTAGCATCGACATTATAGTCTTCTACCAAGCATTTTTTTAAAGAAAGATTGGCTTGGTCAAACTTGAAAAGTCCTTCATATATTTGACTGGCCACACGAAATGAAAAAGCGTCGGTAATACTTGGTGGATAAAGGGATTTGATGTATTCCGTTTCGTTTAGCCGCAATACGCCTCCATAAAATCGACCTCCTTTCGCTTCTAATGGCTGGTTATCAGAACCATTGTCTTTGTCGTTTTTCGAGCAAGACAATAAAAAGGCAATAGTGCTTATGAATAATAATGTTCTCATATTCGAAAGGTATTAAGTCGGTTTTTCAATTTCAAGCAATATGGGGCAATGGTCCGAATGTATGGCATTTTTCAATATTACAGAGCGTTTCAACTCTTGTTTCATGTTTTCTGTTGCGGTAAAATAATCGATGCGCCAACCCAAATTTTTTTGTCTTGCGCCGCTGCGATTGCTCCACCAGGTATAATGGTGGGGTTCGTTGTTGAAATGCCGAAAGGTATCTACAAAACCAGAATCGAAATATTTGCTCATCCATTCTCGCTCTTGGGGCAAAAATCCTGAAGAATTGGCATTTGATTTGGGATTGTGTATGTCTATGGCTTGGTGGCAGATGTTGAAATCGCCACAAACCACTAGTCTTGGAAGTTCTTTTTTTAATTCGTGAATGTATTTGTAAAAGAAATCGAGCCAACCGAACTTAAACCCTTGCCTTTCCTCGCCGCTGCTTCCAGAGGGCATGTACACATTGAGCAGCGAAAAATTCTCAAAATCGGCTCTAATTACGCGTCCTTCGGCATCGTACAAATCGTGGCCACAGCCGTAGTGTACATATTTAGGTTTTGTTTTACTAAAAATGGCTACACCACTGTACCCTTTCTTCTGGGCTGAATGCCAGTAATGGTGTCCATACCCCACATTTTCAAAAGCCCCCGAATTGACTTGATCGGAAGTGGCCTTCACTTCTTGCATGCAAATGCAATCGGCATCGGTAGCCAAAAGCCATTCTGCCAAACCTTTATTCAAGGCAGCACGAATACCATTTACATTGTAAGAAATTATTTTCATTTAATGTATAAAAAGCTAAGTAATCTTTTCTTTGTCGAAATATTCTAGCACATGCATCTTAAGCATCTTTTCCTGTTCATCCAAAGTAAGCGCTGGAATGTTTTTTACCAATTTCCAATGTGGCCAGCCCTCATGGTCGCTTCCTTCCAATTCGTAATATCCTGAAAGGCTCAATACCTTACAAGTTCCAATGTGCATCAAATCTTGTTTTTCTTCTTTGGAAAAAGACAGAAAGCCTTTGCCCAATTCTTGTACGCCTATCAAAAACAACAAAGCATCGAGTGTGGCTTCTTTACCCAAAACATCTTTCAGTTTTTCAAGCAGCAAGTCCCATTCTTTTTCCATCGTGGGCAAATTTCACTATTTTCTGTTACCAAAACTTCTTTTTTCTACATTTACGAAAATAATCACGAATGACTTTTTCGGAAATAACAGAACGTGTAAAAAAAATTTTTCCCGATGCAATTGTAAAGGCTGAAGAAAACATCATTCAGCCATGTATGGTTATTAACAAGAATTTTTTAGTAGAAGTTTGCCAATTGTTACTGAAAACCGAGGGCATGTATTTTGATTTTCTATCGTGTTTGACGGCTATAGACAATGGGAGCGCCAAAAATTCGATGGAAATTGTATATCATTTGTATTCCATACCGTATCAACAGTCGCTAGTTTTGAAAGTCGAATTGCCGCGCACTTTTTCAGAAGAAAATAGGGCGGATTTTGTAATGTATGAAAACATTTTTATGCCATTATTGCCTTCGGTTTCTTCCGTTTGGAAAACGGCCAATTGGCACGAAAGGGAGGCATTTGATTTGGTGGGCGTTTGGTTCGAGGGGCATCCCGACCTTCGTCGTATTTTGATGCCTGCCGACTGGCAAGGATATCCACTTCGAAAAGACTATACCAACCTAGATAGCTATCACGGCATAAAAGTGGTTTATTAACATCAGAATCTATCCAAATTGGTTGATTTTCAGCATGTAAACAAATTATACGAAGGCCATCAAGCCTTGGATGACGTTTCTTTCAACATTTCGAAAGGTACAATTTTTGGATTGCTTGGGCCAAACGGTGCAGGCAAAACCACCATATTGCGCTTGTTGGTGCGTATTTTGTTGCCCGATTCAGGAAATATTTTTTTTGATGACAAAACCCTTAAAGAAGAGCATTTGAGGCAAATTGGGTATTTGCCGGAAGAGCGGGGGCTATATCCCAAGATGCGAGCATACGATCATTTGGTGTTTCTAGCCCGATTGAAAGGGGTACAGAAAAATGACATCAAGACTAGAATAGCTTATTGGGCCGAAAAATTACAGGTAGGCCATCTTTTATCAAGAAAAGTAGAAAACCTCTCTAAGGGACAACAGCAAAAAATACAGTTGATAGCGACCCTTTTGCATGAACCAATTTTGTTAATACTTGACGAGCCCTTCAGCGGTTTCGACCCCGTAAATGCCGAGTTGTGGAAGCAGATAATGTTGGAATTGAAGTTGGCAGGCAAAACGCTCCTCATTTCCACACATAGAATGGAAAGTGCCGAGGAGCTGTGTGACGATGTGGCCATGTTGCACCATGGCAAAATGGTTTTGAACGGAAGTTTGAAGGAAGTGATTCAGAGCAAAGTTTTAAACCGATATAGGGTTAGAACAGATAAACCATTGGTTGCCAACGAAATTTTCGATGTGTTGGAAAGAGTGGAAGACGAAAGCCGAATTCAAGTTAAGGAATCTGTTTCCTCAAACGAACTTTTGGAGTCGTTGATGGCACAAAGCCAAGTGATTGCTTTTGTGCCAGAAAGAAGGTCTTTGCGCGAAGTTTTTTTGGAGAATGCGCGGTAAAAACTAGGCTAAATTTTTCTTTTCAACTCAAAATGTTTGCCTAGATACACTCTTCTTACTTGTTCGTCTGAAGCTAACTCTTCGGCACTACCCGACTTGAAAATTTTTCCTTCTACCAGTACGTATGCGCGGTCGGTTATGGAAAGGGTTTCGGTCACATTGTGGTCTGAAATAAGGATGCCGATGTTTTTGTTTTTTAGTTTGGCTACTATACCTTGAATTTCTTCCACTGCAATTGGGTCAACGCCGGCAAATGG
>DMUD01000210.1:0-1825 GCA_003476475.1 Cytophagales bacterium
CACACCAGCATGGCAATGGGCGAGCCTGTGGCTTTGCCTTCAAACACCCCCGACACTATTTGGACGACATCGCCTTCTTGTCTTTGGGTTACGATGTGCGACTGGCCGGGTCTTCTTCTGTCCAGGTCGTGTTGTATTTTGGCCTCGTCTATTTCCAAGCCAGCGGGGCAACCTTCCAGCACCACTCCCACAGCTTTGCCATGCGATTCGCCAAAAGTGCTTATCTTAAATATCTTTCCGTAGGTGCTGCTCATTTTGTGTATTTCTTTTTCAAAGGGCGTAAAACAATAAAGCCTGTGGCTATCAGCATCACCAAAAGTAACAAGTTGGCCACAAGTTTTACATACGAAGTATAATAATTGAAGCTGAAGCTGTTTTTTTCTTTTTCGATAAGGCGGTAAAAGCCGTCGTACTCATTGGCTTGAATGGTGGCATTTTTTTGGCTTTCCCCTTTTATTTTCAGTTTCAAGGTCGATTTTAGGGTGTCGTATTTTTCTCTGACTGGATCGAAATAGGGTATTTGCACAAAATCGCCGAATTGGAACTCGCCCGGTTCGCGCGGAATCACGGGATAGCTAAACAATTTTGAGCCCGTTACTTTGTTGTTGGCACGGTTTATCGATTGCCTTATTTCGGGCGTGTAAAATTCGAAGAAATTGTTTTCGGGGATAGTGGGTGCCGACAAGGAAGAAAAATTTGTTTCGCCTACCACCATGAAATTGTGGATAAAGCTTTTTCCTGCCACTAAATTTTTGCCTTTGGTGTCTTCTTGCAGTGCCAAAACTCCCACAGGTATTGTTTCGCGCAAGGGGTGCGGAGGCAGTTCTTTCACTTTTACCTCCAATGCTTGCGAGGTGTATATTTTTCGGCTTTCCTGTAGGTTGTTGCCAAAAAAGGTGGGGTTTTTGGCTTCTTTGTATTTTATCATTTCAAGGTCAACGGCCGGAATGCGTATCGATTGCGTATTCAGCGGATACATCATGGCCTGAAACACTTTGAAGCGGTTGTAGTATTTGCCGTCAATGGTGACCTGTTCGGGCGTTATTTCGTGTATTTCAAAATTTTCTTCCCAACAGTTGCTGGGTTTTATCTTCTTGAATATTTCACTCAGTTGCTGCGAAATATTGCTCGGGAATTGCAATTGCGCTCTGTTGTTTTGGCTGATGTAAAAAGAGGCCATGATTAAAAAACCCTCGCCCCTGTACACCGACTTTTTGTCGGTTTGTACCATAAAAAACGCATCGTCTTGCACGTCTACATACTCTTTTGGCACATTTCGTCGGCCACCGTAAAAATCTTCGAAAGGGTCGAAATCATCGTCAAAAAACCCTCTTCTTTGCGCCTGCACGGGCGGGCCTACTGTAATAGTGGAGCCTTGGGAACTCACTTCCTTGCCGTTGATTTTCATTTTGAAAGGCTTTAGCACAAACTTGCCCTCTTTTTCTGCCACATAATTTTGAACAATACTAGAAGTAGAACTCATGCTTCCGTTTACAATGTTGGTCGAAGACATTGACGAAGTGCCTCGTTTTTGAAAACCGGGTATGTCGGGAAAAGTGGAATAATTCTTCACTTGATCATTGGCCACCGTAATGGTAATAGTGAATGCTTGGTTTAGTCCAATGTTGTTGCTACCCAATGAAATAGACTCGTCTTGGGCAAAACCGCTTAGACCTGTAAACAGAAAAAAGAGAATGGCAGAAAGTTGTTTCATGGATTGGAAAACAATTGCAAGCGCAATTTACGCACAAAAACGAACTGAATACAGTATCTCCCCCAAATGGCAAACAGACCGAAAGTGAATTTGCAACTTTGACGAGCCAAA
>DMUD01000210.1:2045-2683 GCA_003476475.1 Cytophagales bacterium
TTTTGCAACTTTGACGAGCCAATGGGTATGCCTATTTTTGAACATCTATGCAGCAATCCGACATTCAAGGCAAACCACTTTTTTACTATCCTTTTTCACTTCAAGGCGAAATTGCCTTGGCAGAAGAAGAGTCGCGCCATTGTGTACTCAGTCTTCGTTTCAAAGAAGGCCAAGAAATGTACCTAACCGACGGCAAAGGCACTTTGGCCAAAGCAAAACTAGTAAAGGCAAATCCTAAATCGGCTAATTTGAATGTGTTGGAAAATGAAATTTTTCCTCCTGCCCGCGTTTTCAGAAGGTTGGTGGTAAGTCCGCCCAAAACGGGCGAACGCCTAGACTGGCTAGTAGAAAAAGCAGTAGAAATAGGGGTAGATGAAATAGTGTGCATAGAAACCCGTCGTGCCGAAAGGGATAAAATAAACCTAGAAAGATTGGAGAAAATTGCCATTTCGGCCATGAAGCAGTCGAAGCAAGTGTATTTGCCCACCATTAGGGGCATGGTGAAATGGAAGCAGTTTTTGACAGAAACATACGAAGGAGCCAAATACATTGCAGCGGTTCAAACGGATGTGAACCGCCGGCAATTGTCAGTCATCAGTTGTCAGTCATATGTTGTTAGCCCACCGTCTTCATTCACC
>DMUD01000207.1 GCA_003476475.1 Cytophagales bacterium
AGTCCAATAAATTTATAAAAATTTAATACACCAAGGATGTTCTTTTATGAATAACTAGCCTCAAAATGTAGCACTTCACAGTTGAAATCATATGTTATAAACAGTGTTCTGAGCTATAGTACACTTTCAAATATCCTCCTCCCTAAGCAATCAACTTAGAAGAAAACACAAATGAGAATTGTTAATTACAAAACACTAATATTAAACCTGCCTAAAAGACCACATTTTTTAAAAAGACAAAACGAAGGACTCAGACAAAAGTAAAGAATGAAATTTGATGGCTAAAATACGTGAATTAGAAGTATTTCAGCACTTTTATATCTTTTTGGAGCTATTTGCTCACTTTTCTAAACAAAATTTTTCCTTCTCGTTCTATACGCAAAAAGTAGAGTCCACGAGATAATTCTGAAGTATTGATCACATAATGTCCTGAACTAATTTGTTCCACTAAAGTTTCAATCATAGTTCCATCTGATGCTGTCAAACTTATCTTGCAGTTTTCAGCTCCATTCCGAAACTGCACCTCTATATTGTGCATAAATGGATTTGGAAAAACAGTGATGGCCTCTGAAATTTTATTTTCATCAAAACCAGTACACACCGAAACGTTGGCCACTACAGGTGTACGCGCACATACCACTGCACACGCAGCTCCTTTCTTCCAATAATAGGTAGAAATTTCAGGATTGTGACCATATGACCACCACACAACGGGATTAAGCGTATATAAATATCCATTATATTTCACAGTGATTACTTGAGAAGTGGTAGCACGCTCGTATGTAGCAATGGAAGACCAATCTGAAACACCTAAACAAGTAGAGCTGGTTCCTGAAGCGTTGGATGCGACATAATATTTAGTAGTTTGATTCAAATTTGGAGTTGTAAAGGAGTTGCCTGTTTCCAAAGCATTGACTGATGTACTGTCGGCATACCATGAAAAACTGCTTCCGGCACTTAAAACTGTGAAAGTAGCGCTAGTATTTGTACAAATTGTTTGCTCTTCTACTATTGGCAAACTGCTTGAAACCACCATTTCGTCAAATTGCTCAGCACAGTTGTTGGTGGAAATTCCAAGACGGTATGTTCCTGGTTGTGAAACTACTATAGAATATTCGTTGAAAGGTAGAATGTTTCCATCTTTTTGCCATGAATAATTGTATTTAGGGTCTTTCACACTTGAAGAAATGGTCAAAGTAGAAGGATTGCACAAACTAGTGTCTTTCCCAATATTGACTGCAGGCATGGTGGCGGAAATCAGCACTGTTTGCGAATCAGCACAAACACCTCCGCTATCAATTCGTACCTTGTATGTTCCTGGGGTACTTACCGACAATGTTCGAAAATTTGAGACTTTTCCAAAATCGGGCTTTGTCCATTCAATAGCACGGCCTTCCCCCACATCTATTCCGCAATCCAACACTATGGGGCTTCCTGTGCACAATGTTTTGTTGGGTCCTAAATTAGGCATAGGACATTTCTGACGGTATTTTTTAATATAGTTTGTCATCAATTTCATTAGCGAAAAATCGTCGAAACGGTCAAAATTAAGGCACCAGGAAAATACTCCAACCCCACCTTGTTGCATGATATAGTCAATCTTGGGTTCTAAATAATTCTTACCATTATGGTAATAAGTAGCACCTCCAACGGTGACTTGAGATTTATTGTATGCGTTATTCAAATCGGTAGCAGCAAGTTCTGCATAGGTTTTGAAAGCCCATCTATCGGCTGTCCAGCCATAAAATGGCACTCCCAATGACATTTTAGATTTAGGACAACCCATGGCCGCATAGGCTTCTACTACTTTTTGTGCCATCGTAATGGTTGAATGTTCTGGAAAAGCATTGAAATTGTCATAGGTCATGAGATTCAAAACATCGATATACTGAAAAGCATTTGAACTTATATAATCAGTGTGATAGGCGCCTTGTACAATGCCTTGATTGGGTGTTTGACCTCCAACGGCAATAGCCAATTCATAATGCTTGCCATCAACTTGCTCTTTCGCATCGAATTTGGCACGAAGTTCTTGAAGTAAAAGTACATGCTGACTGGTGTATCCAGAGGGAAACTCCCAGTCCAAATCGAAACCATCTAATTTGTTTACAGAAAGGTAGTTTGCAACATTGGTCGCAAAATTGCTTCTAAGACTGGCATTGCTAGAAATGGTTTGAAAAACACCAGTCCCAAAAGCACCCCCACCAGAGGAAATATGTACATGAACTCCTTTGGCCTTTGCCTTTGACACAGCCGAGGATAACAAACCATAAGGATCTGAAAGATTTCCATTGGCATCAGGCTGTACAAAACCATAAATTAGGTCGGTAAGGGTATTCCAATCCATGGTATTTAGAACAGTTGATGCGTCATTTCGCCCAGCATCTAGATAGCCCATAACGCGCCCTTTAGAAGGTTGGGCAAAAGAAATTATTGAGGATAAAACAAGTGAAAACGCGGATAGCAAATTTCTAACATGCATGACAAGATGGTTTATAGTATTGAATCAGAACAGAATTTGATTACTATTGCAAAAATGCAACATAAAATGCAAAAAGTCCTACTTGATAGTTAGAATATTCTAAAAAGATAAGAATAAATAAATTTAAAAAACGAGCTTTTATTTTAGAAAAGCCCCATTTGTCCATCATCCTCCTTCTTTACATCCAAGTTGATAGTAGTACCCACATCAAATTTTTCTGTTGTATTTTTCTGAACATCAGTTTTCTCTGAATTAATTCCTTCTTCGGGTGTGCTTGTAGCGACCTCAGAAAGCTCACTTAGCTCCGATTCAGGCTCGTTTTTATCCAAAAGCGTAACCTTCAGCACTTGCTGACTAGAAAGAC
>DMUD01000324.1 GCA_003476475.1 Cytophagales bacterium
GTTATTTCGTCTTCAATCACATCACGGGTAGTGCCCTCGATGTCCGAAACCATGGCCTTGTCTTCGTTCAAAAGGGCATTCAACAAGGTCGATTTACCTGCATTAGGTTTGCCTGCAATGACAATGGGTACGCCCTCTTTCAGCACATTGCCCCATTCGAAGGAATCAGTAAGCGTCTGAATTTCGGCTTTCATCTCTCCTATCAACTGGCGCAAATGTGTTCTATCGGCAAACTCGACATCTTCTTCGCTAAAATCGAGTTCTAGTTCGAGCAAGGAGGCAAAATGCACCAAATGTTCGCGCAGTTGATTTATTTTGGCCGAAAAACCGCCTCGCATTTGGTTCATGGCCATGTGGTGCGAAATTTCGGAATCGGAATGAATGAGATCGGCAATGGCTTCTGCTTGTACCAAATCGAACTTTCCGTTTAAAAATGCCCTGCGGGTAAACTCGCCTGCTTGGGCATAACGAGCGCCTTTAGACACCAAAAGTTTCAAGATGCGTGCCACTATGTAGTGTGAACCATGGCATGATATTTCGACCAAATTTTCGCCTGTAAATGATTTGGGGGCAACAAACACCGACACCAACACTTCGTCGATCATCTCCTCTCCTTGCACTATTTGCCCAAAATGCAAAGTATGGCTGGCTTGTTTGGTCAAATCTTTGCCCTTGAACACTTGCGCTACCAGCGATATTGCCTCTTTTCCGGATACGCGCAACACTGCAAGGGCACTTACCCCAGGTGGAGTGGCCAATGCCACAATAGTGTCGGAAATGGAAAAATCAAGTTGCAACTGAAAGGTGGCTTATTGAACCGTACGAAAGAAATCGTCCAAAGACATTTTTTGATGGTAATTCTCGGCAAAAAAACGGTTTATCTTGTTGAACATGGCCACGTCTTGGTATCCTGGTACGGGAGAAAGTACGCGCAATTTTTCGTCTAAATACACCGTACAAGGGTAACCCGAAACGCCAAATACTTGACCAGAAAGATTTTGTTCGGTCATTTGCTTGCCATTGTAGGTTATTTGCTTCGAACTTTCGGCATTTAGTTTTACGGCATAAAAATGCTTGTTGATATAATTAACCACACTTGGGTCTTCGTAGGTAGTTTTATCCATGCGCTTGCACCAGCCACACCAGTCAGTGTACACATCTATCAGCACTTTTTTGGGTTTGCTTTGCGAAAACTGTACAGCTTGTTCAAACGTAATCCAGTTAACCCCTTGCTTGTTGGAAAAGTTTTTGGTGCTAGGCAACACCACCAATGCAATGACAATGAAACCGATGTTCCATTTTTTTATACAAAATATTTTTTTCATAAAAATATTTAAGGTGAAAATTTCAAATATAGCTTACAAATATTTCGTTGGCTTTAGAAGAGTCTTCTATTGATTTTTCTTGAAGTAATTTATCAATCCGTTGGTAGAACTGTCGTGGTTGCGTACCTCTTCCTTGCCATCCAACTCGGGCAAAATGATTTTGGCCAATTGCTTGCCAAGTTCTACCCCCCATTGGTCGTAAGGATTTACATTCCAAATCATGCCTTGTACAAAGATTTTGTGTTCATACATAGCGATGAGGGAACCCAATACCCTTGGGGTAATTTTGAGGCAAAATATAGAGTTGGTGGGTTTGTTGCCTGCAAAAACCTTGTGAGGTACCAATTCCTCTACCTCATTAGCCGACATACCGGCCTTTTCCAATTCTTTGCGGGCTTCATCGGCAGTTTTGCCTTTCATCAAGGCTTCGGTTTGTGCAAAAAAGTTGGAAAGAAGCATTTTGTGCATATCGCCAATGGCATTATGAGAGTGAACAGGCGCTATAAAATCACAAGGAATAAGTTTGGTCCCTTGGTGAATAAGCTGATAGAACGCATGTTGCCCATTAGTGCCCGGCTCTCCCCAAATAATAGGACCCGTTGAATAATTCACTTGTTTACCATCACGGGTCACACTTTTGCCGTTGCTTTCCATGTCGCCTTGCTGAAAATAAGCGGCAAAGCGATGCATGTATTGGTCATAAGGTAGAATAGCATGCGAGTCGGCTTCGAAGAAATTGTTGTACCAAACACCCAAAAGTGCTAATATAACTGGGATATTTTTCTCATACGGTGCAGTGCGAAAATGCACGTCCATTTCGTGGGCACCCTCAAGCAATTTTTCGAAATTTTCGAAACCTATGTACAGGGCAATAGAAAGCCCAATCGCCGACCACAAAGAGTAACGACCACCTACCCAATCCCAAAACTCGAACATATTGGCCGTGTCGATACCAAAAGCAGCCACCGCTTTTGCATTGGTAGAAAGCGCTACGAAGTGACAGGCAACATGAATTTCATTGTGGGCTGTAGCCAAAAACCAAGCCTTGGCAGCCTCGGCATTGGCAATGGTTTCTTGAGTGGTAAAAGTTTTGGATGCAATGACAAAAAGCGTAGTTTCAGGATTCACCTTTTTCAAACATTCGGCCATGTGGGTGCCGTCAACGTTTGAAACAAAGTGCATGCGTAGGTTTTCTTTACCGTAGGGTTTCAAGGCCTCTGTGACCATAAAAGGCCCTAAGTCTGAACCGCCAATGCCCACATTCACCACATCGGTAATAGACTTGCCTGTGTATCCTTTCCAAGCACCTGTTCTCACTTTTTCGCAGAAGGCTTTCATCTTTTGCAACACTGCGTTCACATCGGGCATTACATCTTTGCCTTCGAAATACACGGGCTTGTTGGATCGATTGCGCAATGCGGTGTGCAATACGGCTCTTTTTTCGGTATTGTTTATTTTCTCGCCCGTAAACATGGCTTCGGTAGCCGCTTTGACATTTGCCTCTTTGGCCAGTTCCAAAAGCAATGAAATAGTTTCGGAAGTGATGCGATTTTTGGAATAATCGACCAGTATGTCCTGAAATTCAAGATGAAAAGACTCGAAACGTTGAGGGTCTTGGGAAAACAAATCTTTCATTTGTAACTCCTTGGTAGCATGGTAGTGCGACTGAAGTTTTTTCCAAGACGAAAATTCAGTAAGAATAACAGACATAGTACAAAAAGCTGTAGAAAAGATGATGAATTTCGAAACTTATTCAATGGAAACCAATATTACAAAAACTATGTAAAAAGGCCTTCAGCACAAGTAGAAATAATTCAAGTATATGAACAATATTTTTCCCTTCCATTTTACACAAACAAAAAAGCCCCGACAATTTGTCGAGGGCTTGGAAGTTTACATTAGTCAAAAGCTACTTTATTTCTTCAGCAGGCTTTGTCTCGGAAGTTTCTGACTTCTCGTCTTTCGAACAAGATTTCTTGTCGCTTTTAGAACAGCACTTTTTGCGTTTTTTGCTCGAGCAGCACGATTTTTTCTTGTCTTTGTCATCACCTCCACAAGTATTGTTGGCAACGGCTGCGCCCATGAAACCTACCAAAGAAATGGCCAAAAATAACTTTTTCATTTTACGTGATTTAGAGTGTAACTGATAATTATAAAATTAGTGAAATGGATTTGAATCATTAAACGAAAAACCGAAATAGTTGGTTCATATTTATCAAAATATCCTCACCCTACCTTTGATAAGTTTTGTCTTGAATGTCCAAAACGAGTCGGTTCCCTTTATGTCGATTCTTTTTACAGCATACTTTTCTTTAAGCGGAAGCATATTCACATTGTTGCCTATGCGAAAAGCCAATTGAATGTCCATTTCTTTGAGCAATGTATTGAAATTCGATTTTTTTGGATAACGCCCATAGGGATATGCTAATGCAGGCAAAAAATTGAATTTATTTTCCTTTAAAGTGGCGAAACATGCGCTTAAGTCCTCTGCAAGTTGGGTATTCGACATTTCGGCCATGTTTTGGGTCGAAAAGGAATGGAGTGCATATTCGAAATGTGGGCGTGCCGCATTCAGCTTGTCATAATCCATAATTGGTTCATTGCCCTGGTCCCATACATTGGTTTTTCCTATGAAACGAACGGGCAAAAAGATGGTGGCTTTAATCTGATATTTTTTTAGCAATGGCAAAAGGTAATCGTAATTGTTTTGGTAGCCATCATCAAATGTCAAAAGCACGCTTTTTGGTGGGAAAGGTGTGCCATTTTGGATACAAGAAAGCACGTCGGACAAGGAAATGATGTAGTAATGATTCCTCAATAGATAACGGAGCTGTTTTTCAAAATCTTCAAGTTTGACGGTAAGCGCATCACTGCGTGCAGGGTCTATTTGATGGTACATAAGTACCCGAAAACCCTTTTGGAACGATGTAAAAAGATTATAACGAAGCTGTAGCCCTGTTAGCAAACAAAAAATCAATATGGAAATGACAATCAGCATCTATTCTTCCATATAATCCAACTCTTTTCCAAATGTTTCGGGCAAAGCATTGAGGCTGAAAAAAGATATAGCCAAAATGACAACAGCTACCAAAGCTGTGCCCCCAATGAGTCCAAGTGAATTGTTGGCCATGTGCGAAAAATAGGTCACTATGATCAAAGAGCCACGCACAAAATTGGGTACTGTGGTGGAAACCGTCGCCCTTAAATTGGTACCAAACTGTTCGGCAGCAATGGTAACAAACACGGCCCAAAAACCTACAGAGAAGCCAAGAAAGAAAATTAGAATATAGAATATGGTGATATCTAATCCACG
>DMUD01000281.1 GCA_003476475.1 Cytophagales bacterium
GTGCGTTTAGCCAATCATTTGGAATATTTTATCGACACTATGGAAAAAGAAGAAAATCCTGGTCGAAAACTAGGATTTATAAGCCAAGAAATAGGCCGTGAAATAAATACCATCGGTTCTAAAGCCAACGATGCCATTGTGCAGAAATTGGTGGTAGAAATGAAAGACTACTTGGAAAAAATGAAGGAACAGAGCCTAAATGTGCTTTAGCCAATAAATAAAGACGGGGCTCTTCACCATGTCATGTGAAGAGCCCCGTCTTTTGGATATCAACTTGTTACTGTGTTACAGAAAGTTTGATTGTTTTTACAGTATTGTTTTGTTGTGCCTTCACGACATACATCCCTGGTTTTAGGTCTGAAATATCGATTGAAGAAGGAATTGAACCATTGAAGCTTTTTACGAGAGCGCCAGCGTTATCGCAAAATTGCAACGATTGTAGGTTTGAATTATCAACCGTCACAACCGATGTCGCAGGGTTGGGATAAATCAATTTAGCATTGTAGTCGTAATTGCTCGACAACAATCCAGTTTCAACGTGCTCGGACAACTCCATTACAGTTCCGTCTGCCAATGCAGCAAAAACACTAAACGCTTTCTGCTGACCAGTCGGGTTTAGAAAACCTGAAGCAAAAATTACTACAGCAGACCCACCCGCTTCCCCTGTAAGTTCAACATCGTACGAAACCAATTTGGTAGAAGTTCCAGCTAAATTTACGTCAATTATGTAAATAGAATCAGGAACTTCGACATAGTTAGTACTAAAATTTCCATAAGTGAGATTTGCAACCAAAGTGGATACATCTCTTGCCACAACATCGACAGCAGGAGCATCGGTAACGCCATGAAAAAACTTGAAACCTACTTTATTGTTGGCAGTTGATTCAGAACCAGCAGAGGCATAGATTTGAAACAACTTTTCGCCCGAAAGAAGTCCGCTGGCAATGGCCACATACGTAGCCCCTGAATCAAAATTGACGATTTGTTTGGTAGACTCTATAATATCGGCAGCACCTCCACCATTGGAATAATTGCTGGTGCTAGGTGCTACAGCTAGTTCAATATCTACGCCTGCTGGGAAGTCTTCGTAAGCGGTGGCTCTTCGAAATGGAAAATTATCATATGTTAAAGTATTGTTTACATACACATCCACCTCGCTGGCAGCAGGATCTGCCGAATTGTGTATGATTTGTACACGAGCTGTTTGAGCAAATGCAGCAGTCGTTAAAGCTGCTGTTACAATAGAGAGTAGTTTCTTTTTCATTAATACTTGTTTAGGATGAATAGTTTATTGAATCTTGAACCAAATTATTTTGCCTCGTTTTTGACATCTTTTTCCAAATCGAAAAGGTCGTGCAAGATGTCTATGAGGCTGTCGGCCTCACCACGTTTACAAGCGGCTTTCAATTGCAAAACAGGATATTTGATTATTTTTTGCATCATGTTTTTGGTTACCATATCCAACAACTCGGCTTCTTTTTCTGAAAGTTGTTTCAAGTGACGAGCCAATTCTTCCTGCCTAATTTGTTCGAGAGAATTTTTGAGCTTTTGAACCGTTGGCGAAAAAGTCATTTCATTAGCCCAAATTTGAAACTCGGCTATTGACTGACCTATAATGCACTGTACTTTCGGAATGGCATTCCGACGCATTTGCAAAGCTTCAGAAGTCTTGTTTTGTATATGATCTACATTGTACAAAATAGCGCCTGGTATTTCTTCCACTTCTGCTTCTATGCTGCGGGGCATGGACAAATCGACAAAATACTTGTGATTTTGAATTCCAACTTCTTTTACCAAAGCCTTGGTTACGAGAGCTTCTTCGCCCGAAACACTACCTATGACCACATCGGCCACTTTTACAGCGTCTTTCAGGCATTCTAAAGTTGTCGCCACTGCGCCCAATTCTTTGGCCAGTTCTTGTGCCTTGGAAAAAGTACGATTTAGGATGGTAAGGTTTTTGAAGTTTTTATCTGCCAAAGTTCGGCACACATCGGAACCAATTTTGCCTGTGCCCACAACCAATATCTTCGGTTCGGCCAAATGTTCGGTTAATGTTTCAACTAGTTCTACCGCGGCATAAGAGACAGAAGCTGCGCCATCGCGAAAAGAAGTTTCCTGCACAATGCGCTTGTTAGTAAAAAATATGGTGTGCATCAAACGGTGCAAGAATGGCCCTGCCATGTTGGCATCGGCCGCCAACTGATAGGCATGCTTTACTTGACCCGTTATTTGCAAATCGCCCAACACTTGAGATTCTAACCCAGCCGAAATGCCAAATAGGCGACTTACCGCTTCATTAGGATTGTCTATACTGGCAAAATATGTCGAATACGAATCAAAATCGGCAATGCCCTTTTCCAGCAAAAGAATTTTGGTCAATGCCTCCGAAATGTCCGCATCACCTTCGGGTATGTAGTACACCTCGGTTCGATTGCATGTGGAAAGCACCAAGGCTTCAGAAACCAACCCCATATCTTTCAACTTAAACAAAAGTGTGCTTGTTTGAGCGTTGGAAAGCGCAAAACGTTCCCTGACTTCCGCAGGAGCATTTTTGTAAGAAGAAAAAATGGCTTTAAAATGTTCGAATTTCATGCCTATGTGTGAGGACACTTTGCAAAATTAGCTATTAAGGAAGCCACTCAAAAATGATTTTCCTCAGCAAAAACCAATTTAGAATGGTTATAAATAATAACGATGCCATTATGGCAACTATTGTTAAATGACCACGTTGACAATTCTTTTTGGAACTACTATCACTTTTTTGGGTGGTTTGCCTTCTGTCCATTTGATGACCTCGACAGCTGCCATTACTTCCTTTTCAATTTCAGCTGGTGTGGTATCCAAACTGAAGGTCATTTTGGTACGCACTTTTCCATTGATCGAAATGGGATATTCGAAAGCAGATTCCATCAAATATTCTTCATTACATTGCGGGAAAATGGCTTTACTTATGCTTGCTTTATTCCCCAACTTGCACCAAAGTTCTTCGGCTATGTGAGGTGCATAAGGTGAAAGCACAATCAATAAATCGGTTAAAATGCCACGTTTATTGCATCCCAATTCCTGCAATTTGTTCACGCACACCATAAATGTAGAAACAGTGGTATTGAAAGAAAAACGTTCAATATCCTCCTCGACTTTTTTGATAGTGGCATGCAAAACTTTTAACTCGTCTTTAGTAGGTTCGGTATCGCTCACATTGAAAGCGCCTGTTTTGTCGTGAAATAAATTCCAAAGCTTGCGCAAAAAACGAAAACTGCCATCGATACCAGAAGTGTTCCAAGGCTTGAATTGCTCCAACGGGCCTAAAAACATCTCGTACAAACGAAGCGTATCTGCGCCGTAACGTTCTACAATGTCGTCGGGATTCACCACATTGAATTTTGACTTCGACATTTTTTCCACCTCGTAACCGCACAAATATTTCCCTTCTTCCAACACAAATTCAGCATTTGCCAAATCGGGGCGCCATTTTTTAAATGCTTCAATGTCAAGTATATCGTTGTCCACAAGGTTTACATCGACATGCAAACGCTGGTACTGGTCAAGAAGTATTTGAGTGTGCAAAAGTGCATCATTCGCCAATTTTTCTGAAACAGATTTTGCGTAATTTGAATGATATGATTCTCTCAACTCTTTGGAAACAAAGTTACCTGTAGGAATGTGCCGATATACAAAATTAGACCTTCCCTGAATCATGCCCTGATTGATGAGCTTTTTGAAAGGTTCGGCTGAGGAAACAAATCCCCTGTCGTACAAGAATAAATTCCAAAAACGGCTATAAAGCAAATGCCCTGTGGCATGTTCGGATCCGCCTATGTACAAATCCACTTCATTCCAATATTTTTCAACATTTTGGCTTGCAAAATCTTGTTCATTTTTAGCATCCATGTAGCGCAAGAAATACCAGCTTGAACCTGCCCAACCCGGCATGGTGCTAAGTTCCAAAGGATACCCCTTGAAGTTGAAATCTTTCGCTCTTCCAAGTGGCGGTTCGCCAGTCTCGGTTGGCTTGTATTCGTCTATTTTGGGCAATTCCAAAGGCAAATCCTCTTCATCTAATGTGTAAGGCAAGCCATCCTTGTAATAAATCGGAATTGGCTCGCCCCAATAGCGCTGTCGGGCAAAAATCGCATCACGTTGTCGAAACATTACTTTTCCCTTGCCAATTCCTTTTTCTTCAATAAACTGAATTGCTTTTTGAATAGCATCGGGTACCGATAGGCCATTCAAAAAGCCAGAATTTATCATTGTACCGGCTTTCGCATCAAAATCATCTTTCGTAATATCGGTATGGGTGCCTTCTTGAACTGGAATGATGGGCAAATGGTATTGTGTTGCAAAACGGAAATCGCGTTCGTCGGAAGACGGTACCGCCATTACCACGCCAGTACCATACCCTGCCAATACATAGTCGGCAATCCAAAT
>DMUD01000327.1 GCA_003476475.1 Cytophagales bacterium
TGTGTTAAAAAAGCGTATTTGCTGAACCCAATCGACTCAGCTTTTACTTTAAAAAAATTACAATTTGACCGTTCAAGTTGTATATTGACCGATACTTCCAAAAGTGATTTGCTGACCGTGTGGGAACTTTTGACTGAAAATCCTGAAGTCGATTTGGAAATACATGGGCACACAGAAAACCAAGGCGATGCCGTCAAAAATCTTGAACTATCGTTAAAAAGAGCTGAAACGGTAAAAAATTATTTTGTTGAAAGAGGCATAAAAGAAAACAGGTTGAAAAGCATTGGATTTGGAGGTACCAAACCATTGTTAGGCTATGGAACCAATGAAGATCACAATCATAACCGACGTGTAGAATTTGTAGTCAAAAAAAGAAGATAAAATTCAATCGAAAACCGAAATACACTTACTAATCGTAGTCCATGTTTTTTTCTTCCTTTATCTCACCATTTTCCTTGTGAAAAGTCCACTTGCCCCGCATTTGGTTTTCCTTATAACTTCCAACAGCATCCAATTTTCCACTTGAGTAATAAAATTTCCAAATAGCATCTTTCAAACCATTCTTGTAAGAGCCAATTCCCGAAAGATTGCCATTGTCGTGGTAATACTTCCACTCTCCTTCTGGCACCCCGTTTGTGTATTTACCCACTGCCGAAATTGCATCGTTTTCGTGATAGCTTTTGCGTAGGCCATTTCCATCTTTGAAAGTTCCTTTGTCCAACATACGCCCGTCCTTGTTTAGCAATAGGCCAATGTTTTGCAAAGTCCCATTTTTCCAATATTCGAGTTGCATTTGTCGGCCATTGTCGTAATAATAAGTCCAAGTGCTGTCTTCTTCTCCTATTGTGTACCAACCGATTATGGCCATTATGCCGTTGGGGTAATAATAGCGCCAAATACTGTCTTCTTCGCCACCCACAAAAACCCCTTCCGATTCCAATTGTCCATTTGGATGATATATTTTCCAAAAACCATTTTCAAAATCATTTTCAAAAGGGCCTTCCATTTGCAAATTCCCATCTTCAAAATATCCTTTCCAATAACCAGTTTTCTCGCCATTGACATAAAAACCTTCTTGGGCCAAGGTGCTTTCGGGATAGTATTCCAACCATAAACCGTCTGGTTTTCCATGAAAGAAGTTTCCTTGTTGAGAAACTTGACCATTGTCGTGATAGGTTTTCCATTCGCCCTCTTGGGCTCCATTTTTGTACACACCTTTCGATTTTATTTTGCCATTTTCGTAATATTCTGTCCAAACACTGTCTTCCTCACCATTTTTATAATATCCATCCGAAGCCAACTTCCTATTTTCATAAAACTCTTTACTAGGACCATTTTCCAAACCGTTTGCATAGGTTATTTCCGAAGCCATTACCCCACTTTCATAAAATTCCCTGACAACACCCTCCATTTTGTCCATCATATAATTGATGTCCATTCTTGGTTTTCCATTGGGATACCACAACTTAGCTTTGCCATTTTTCAATCCGTTTTTATACCCATACACAGCCGAAAAATTTCCTTCTTCGTCGTAGAGTTTCACCTGACCGTTCCCATCCTTAAAAGATCCTTTATCCAATAAATTACCATTGGGGTCTCGACATTCCAAAATTTCTTTCAACAAACCATGCTCGTATTTTTCTTTGCGAGCTATTTTTCCATTTTCGTAGTATAAAATCCAATCGCCATGCGGTTTGCCTTCTTGATAGTTCAACATATTCTGCCTCTTGCCTGTCTCAAAATATGCCACCGAGAGTCCGTCTAGTTTCCCATTTTTGTAATTCAGCTTCGACTGTATTTTACCGGTATTATGATACACCATCCATTCTCCTTCTTCTATTCCATTTAAGAAAAAACCTTCTTCCATTGGCTTGCCGTTTGGATCAAAACTTCTGAATTTGCCATTTTCTAAGTCATTTTTGAAAAAAATTTCTTTTTCCATGGCACCGTTGTCGTAGTAGTAACGCCAAGCACTTTCTTTTTTACCCTGATTGTATTTACCTTGTATTTGCAAATTGCCACTAGGCAAGTACGCCTCATACAAGCTGTCTAGTTGCCCATTTAAGTGGGTGCCTTTTTCGCTGATACGGCCCGTTATGTAATAAAAAGTAAAAGGCCCGTTCTCTTTGTCCTTAAATGCTACCTCTCCCTGTAGGTTGCCATTTAAAAAATAGAATTGCCAAACACCTGTTTTTAACGAGTCTTTAGTCCAATAACCTTTTGTTTTGATTTTCCCATTGCTGTAAAACTCGAGCAACGTATCTTGAGCTAATACACCACTAATTACCCCAAAAGCCAATAATATTAATAGAATGATGCGCTTCATAAAAGGATGTGTTTTCAACAAATTAATAAATAATACTGAAAAAATAAAATGAGGAAATGGCTTATTTCTGCTTGTATGCAATAGACATTCAAAGCATTTTGCTGCGCTTTACTAAATAAGATTCCAATACTTTTTCCACTCCTTCTTGAATATCGGCACGCACATAATCTATCTTCAACTGCACGCATCGCAACATTACTTGGCGGGCATTTTCCAACACTTTGGCTTTGAATGCCTCGTGCACATCCTGGGGCATCAATTTAATTTTTTCAGCCGTTTCTATGTCTATAAACTCTACTGGCCTATTTTCAAAGTCAAGTTCCAATTCGGTTTGTCGGTCGTACACATGAAAAAGCAAAACTTCGTTTTTATTGTGTTTCAAATGCTGCAAGGAATTGAAAAGCTGGTCTTGCTGCTCTGAATTGTCCATCATATCGCTAAAAATGACAATGAGCGAACGTTTGTGAATGGTTTCGGCCAACACGTGTAATGCCTCCGACACATTACTTTTTTTATTTATCGCTTGTTCTGATTTTGCCAAAAGGTTTTCAAATTCGGCAAACAACATGCGCAAATGCGCGCTGGTTGACTTCACTTGGCTTTGAAAACCAACTTTTGTATCGAAAAAAGAAACGCCCACCGCATCGCGCTGTTTTTGAAGCAAATAAGCAAGGCACGCGCTGGCAAAGGCACTAAAAGCAATTTTACCTTTCGATGCTACTGGAAAATACATTGACGAAGAAATGTCCAACAAAATACGGCAACGCAAATTGGTCTCTTCCTCAAACTTTTTTACATACAACTTATCTGTCTTTGCCAGTATCTTCCAATCCACAAATCGGGTCGATTCGCCTGGGTTGAAATGCTTGTGTTCTGAAAACTCGACAGAAAAGCCGTGATACGGCGACTTGTGCAAACCAGTAATAAAGCCATCTACCGTTTGTTTGGCCAAGAATTCGAAATGACCAATTTTTTTTAGTTCTACCCCCAATTCAGCCATTTTTTACAATTTCCAACAAATATGGAAACAAAGCTTTTTTTGTCTTGAAAAAAGAAAAAATATTTTTCAACAAGTCATATTTATTTAATTTTATGTTAAAAACACTTTTACTCGATTCATGTTTAAGAAAATAAATAATCACAATACAACGCAAACGGTTTGATAGCTTAAAGTAGACTTTTACATACG
>DMUD01000309.1 GCA_003476475.1 Cytophagales bacterium
ATATCCAAGTAATCCCCCGATGACCAAGGCCAAAAAAAGACCAATCCCCCGATTTTGGATTCCCGAAGTTAAAAATCTGTTTTCGCGTCTTTTGGTAATGAGGATACCGAATAGAAAAAGGGTGAGCACACCGCCTACGTAAATCAATAGTTGGGTTGCGGCCAAAAAATCAGCGCCAAGTGTCATGTACAAACCCGCTATTCCTACAAAAGTGGACAACAAAAGAAAAGCCGAATACAACAAGTTTTTCTGCCATGCTACCGCAATTGCCGAAAATAGTGTCAAAGACGAAAAAAAAGCAACTGCTATCATCTATTGGTCGGTTTGTTCGGGTTCGTTGGGCAAGGTCTTTGGTGGTATTTTGGGTGCGGGCATTTTTGGTTTGAATACGGGCTTGGGTGTTGGGGTTTGATTGGGTTGCATTTCATTGTTGGACGCTTGCTTAGTTTCGTCCTTGTTCTCAATTGGTTCAGTAACTTTTGGGGCTGGCATTTTGGGGCGAAAAACAGGTTTAGGAGCTGAATCTTGGTTTGGTTTTTCAGCAGTGGGCACATTTTCTTTGCCATCGTTTTCCGTTTGCAAAGATTTTGCCGCTGGAAATTTTGGTTTGAATACGGGTTTGGCTACTGAGTCAGATTCTTTTGTTTCCGCTGCTTCTAATCTCAATTTTTCTTTTGCCATGGCCTTTTCGGCCTGTTTCTGTTCGTATATCTTTTGCTTTTCCGCTGCTTCCTGCGGACTTAAATCGGAAAAGTGATAAACCATGTCGCGCACGTCAAATTCTGAATAGTCGAAAGTGGGTGTCATGGTCAGGCATTCAGTCGGACATACCGTAGTGCATAGCCCGCAGTAGCAACATTTGGCCATGTCGATGTCGAACTTTGCGGCATAAAGGCGTTTTGAACTACCATCTGAAGTAATGCCTATCTCCTCGGTCGATTTTATGGGCTCAATCTCGATACAATTTACAGGACATATTTTAGCGCATTTGTCGCAAACTATGCAGTCATCCATCTCGTTGTGCAAACGATAACGGCCATTTTCGGGTACGGGAATGGCTTCGTAGGGATATTCCAAGGTTACGATTCCATTACCCTGCTTGAAATAGTCTTCCGAACTGGTCCCCAACGCGTGTATTTTTTTTCTTGCGTTCAAAAAATGGCGGAATGTAAGCGCCATGCCCGAAATACTGGAGGTAATTCCTTCGGCAATACCTGAAAAATATTTTTGCAAGCCATTCATTCAGCATGCAAGTTAAGCTACAAGGCGGAATATGCCATATCAAACATGAAATTGCTTGACAGGCATAGCCAACAATACGATAAATGTGTATTATTGTGAAATTTTTCCATTCAAATTCACTTAAACATACAATATGGCATAAACTTCTACGTTAATTAAATGTGACCGTAGTAATGAACACAGCCATAAACCAATTGAGCGACGCCGAATTGGTAATGCTCTTCCAAGAGGGAAATCAAAATGCATTTGCCGAACTATTGCAAAGGCACAAATCAAAAGTATTCACCACCATACTTGTCATTGTACGCGACCGGTATGTGGCCGAAGACTTGTTTCAAGATACATTCATCAAAGCACTGCGCTTGCTAAGGGAGAGTAAATACTGCGAGGACGGCAAATTTTTGCCCTGGATAGTGAGAGTGGCCAAAAACATGGCTATCGACCATATTCGAAAAAGCAAACGTCAACCACTCATTGTAATGGACAGCGGTAGTCCATTTTTCAGTTCTTTCCATTTTGCCGATAGCAATGCCGAATCGGTGCAAATAGAACTGGACGAGAGTGCAACTGTAAGAAAATTAATCTCGCAACTTTCTGAAGAACAACGAGATGTACTTATTATGCGGCATTTTGCCGACATGAGTTTTAAAGAAATTGCCGACGCAACAGGTGTAAGTATCAACACCGCACTGGGGCGCATGCGGTATGCCTTGCTCAATCTTCGTAAACTATTGGATAAACATCAGAACGCGTATGAAAAGAAACTTTACTCATCAGGAAATGAATCGAGCTGCTTGCAGCAAAAAAGTTCGCACACATGAGGCTGAAAAGGCTTTTGAAAAAGAAAAATCTCTTTTGCTAAAAATGCAAAAAACGATAAATAGCAGCTTGGCCGAACCTTCAAAGGCGAGTATAGAGGCTATTTTATCTTCTTTGTATTTGACATAGCTCATGCTTCAGCCATCCCCTACCATTTTAATTCCTTTACAACTAGTAGTCAAAGAATTAAAATGGATTTTGTTTTTAGCTATTCTACTCTATATGGGTTACAAAATTACTCATATGGAAGGCTTTTTTCATGCTCAATGGCTTTACTTTCTTTCTGTAAAATTTAGTGAAACTGGATTTTATCTTCTCGTATCTGTTCTTTTAAGCCCTGTCAATTGTCTTTTCGAAGCCTTGAAATGGAAAGAGGCCGCCCACAGTCAATTTCATTTGTCATTGGCAAAAGCCTGGCGAGGCGTTGTGACCGGACAAGCTTTGAATTTGGTTGCTCCGCTCAATGTAGGACATGTAGGTGGCAGGTTGCTACACTTGGAAATTTTGTCAGATAGCAAATGGAAAGCTGCCAGCTTGGTAATAGTGTGTCAAGTAGCGCAGTTTATTGTCACATTTCTTGCTTTTATTGGGGGTATATTCTTTATAGGCAGTCACTTGTCATTTTTTTCGCAAACAGATTGGATGCTCATTTTTGTGTGCAGCTTTCTTTTTTCACTGTTGTTTCTTTTCCTGTTCCTTCGTTTTCGAAAGCATAGGTGGAGTGACGAAATTTTCAACGAAATTAAGGAACTCGACACTACCAAGGTTGTAAAAATTTTCCTGTATTCGGTTCTGCGATATCTCACATTTAGCACTCAATTTGTACTGATGCTCTATTTTATGGGTGTAGAAAAATGGTGGCTTGAGTTATACATGGCTTTATCGCTGGTGTTTATGGCCAAATCGCTCATGCCTTCGTTCCACTTTTTAAGCGATTTGGGAGTGCGCGAATTTGCGGCATTGCTCGTTTTGCCTGCCCTTGGTTTGCCCGAAAACGTGGTAGTAGCTAGTAGCCTTTGGGTGTGGCTTGTGAATATATTTCTTCCTTCGGTCTTTGGCAGTCTTTTGCTATTAAAAACCAAAACGAACGCATTGTTTTGCTAGTCTGCTTTAGCTTTTTTGCTGGGATTTATTTTTTGTTTTTAACAATCGGCATTTTGCTGTGGAATCGCAGCGAAAGAAAGTCACCTGCTATTGAAAAGGAACATTCTGTTTCGGTAATCATTGCTGCACGCAATGAGGAAGCCCACATGAGGTCTTTGTTGGAAAGCCTCGAAGCACAAGATTATCCCCCCCACTTGCTTGAAATAGTGGTGGTGAATGACCATTCGGAAGACGGCACTGCTCAAATAGTAGAAGAGTATAAAGCTATTTCAAAACATAAAATAGCGCTTTTTCATTTAGATGAGAATAGCGATACGCCTAAAAAAGAAGCGCTTAAGCTCGGAATTCAGCACAGCCAAGGTGAAATTCTGCTCTTCACCGATGCCGACTGCCACATGCCACCTACTTGGGTGCGCGAAATGCAATCGGGATTTAAAAATGACAAAATTGGGCTGGTAGTGGGGCCTATTTGTTATGAAAAAGGCGCATTGCTCGAAAATATGCTCTCGCAAGAACAAGCGGCGCTTTTGGGTTCTGCTTTTGCCACATTAAAATTGAAGATTACCACCATGTGCAACGGGGCCAACATGGCAGTGCGACGCAGCACATTTTTATCGGTTGGTGGTTTTGAATCGGATAGCATAATTGCCTCTGGAGATGACGAATTGCTACTGCACAAAGTGTACATGCAAGACAGCCAATTGGTTGTGTTCATGAAAAACAAAAAAGCAATCGTGACTACCGAAAGCGCCTCTACCCTTTCGCAATTGTACCATCAACGCAAACGCTGGGCAGGTAAATGGGAAAAATACCTCATGTTTAGAACCAAGGCTTTTGCATTTTTCATTTTTTCCTTTCATGTTTCATGGCTTTCATCGGCTATTTGCTCGTTTTTTTCGCCTTCATTTGCCTTGTATTTTGTCTGGGCGTTGGCCATCAAGTGTGTATTGGAATTTGTTTTTATTCACAAAGTCATGAAATTTCTGGGCAAAAAGATAAATTTGCTCGGATTTGTAATGTGGCAACTTTTGTACAGCCCCTATGTGGTATTTTTTGGACTGGTGTCGCGCGGAAAAAAATACAGTTGGAAAGGACGTAATTTGCAATGAAATGAACGACGTAGAATACGACATACTCGACGAGTTATATTTTATAAAAACGCTGGCACAACTGCGCAACACTTTTCAAAATTCAAACCTCGATTTGGAAGAAGAAATTTGGAGCTTGATTGCAAAAAAATGGGTAAAAGCATTGGACGAATCGGACACAGAAATACTGCTCAGCAAAGAGGAATACTTGAAAAACTGTGAAAATTTGCGCTTCAACGCGACCAAGACAGGACTTCTTGTCCACAACCAAATTTGATGGAAAACGCCAAGTCCCCTTTTTTCTATTTTCGCCGAAGGCTATTTCAAAACAAGCCAGCCATTTTGGGGCTTGCCGTTATTTTGCTTTCCATGCTGGTAACGGTACTTGGCTACCACATTATGCCCGACGACTCGCCCAATGCCAACGAGGGCGCCGTGCAAATACAGAAAAAGACACCAGGTTTTCAAGTCAAAGTGCTCACTTTCAACAAGAACATAGAAGTACCCCAAGTCGGTTTTTTCGAAAAATTGCTTTTTGGTCAGGAAAAAGACAAAGTCTTCATGCCTATCGATACTTTTTGGTTTGAAGGCAGCCAAATACACTACATTCAGTATGGCAAACTGCAACGCAAAGACGACATTGCGCTTGTACACGCGGTGCGCAACGTGTTTGTGGGCGATTCTAAAAAACTGCCCCAAAGCCATGGGACCAATTTTGTGGCTACCTCACATTCCATTACCTACCTTGATTTAAACGAGCAAATACAAACTGTAAGCATACAAGAACTTAAAGAAGATTTTTTGCAACATCATGTCAAAACAGTCACCTATTGGCTCGGCACCGACAAGGTAGGGCGCGACATGCTCAGCCGCTTGCTTTTTGGTACGCGCATATCGCTCTCCATTGGGTTCATTTCGGTGCTTATATCCTTGCTGGTGGGGGTAAGCCTTGGGGCGGTGGCAGGCTTTTTTGGCGGTTTTTACGACCGCTTCATTATGTGGCTCATGACGGTAGTATGGTCTATACCCAGCATTATGTTGGTAATAGCCATTAGTTTAGCCTTGCAAAATAAAGGCATTTGGGTGTCGTTTGTGGCGGTGGGACTTACCACTTGGGTAGAAGTGGCCAGGGTGGTACGCGGACAAATGCTTTCGCTAAAAGAAAAAACTTACATTGAAGCGGCCAAAGCTTTGGGTTTGGGCAACCTTCGCATTATTTGGCGGCATATTTTGCCCAATCTTACCGGACCAATCATTGTCATCGCCACCTCCAATTTTGCCAATGCCATTTTAGTGGAAGCGGGTTTGAGCTTTTTGGGGCTTGGCGTACAACCTCCCATGCCCTCGTGGGGAATGATGATCAACGAAGGCTTCCACTCCATAGGAACGCGCGATAGCTGGCACCTCATTGTATTGCCCAGTGCCTGTATATGCCTTATGGTATTGGCTTTCAATCTATTGGGCAACGGCCTGCGCGATGCCTACGACCCACAAGCGAAGGTGAAAGTGTAATGGGTTTGGGTGTGAGTGTGATGAAAAATCTCGGCTTTTGCCTTATCCTTTTACAAGCTAGGAACTTCTGACTAGGAAACGGGAACTAGTTGCTTTTTATCATCTGCAAAATGCTGTCCAAATATTGCCTATCGTTTGCAAGACGAGGGACTTTGTTTTGGCCGCCCAAT
>DMUD01000217.1 GCA_003476475.1 Cytophagales bacterium
GCACTTCTATCAGTTGCTCTTTGGCCTCTTCTGCCTTTAAATTTGAGATTTTTTCAAGACTTTCAATGTGATTGTTTTTGAGTCTTTCAATTTCTTCTTTTCTCTTGTTGATGATTTCTTGTTGGGTGTTCAGGTTTTTTCTGGCAATGTCCAAATCAGATTCTTTGCGAGCATTGTCTTCTAACTGTTTGGCTAGTTGTTGTTCCCGCTGTTTGATGCGATTTTCGCCTTGCGCCATCACTTGTTTGCGCTTATTCACGTCATCTTCAAACTCAGCTTTCAGTCGCAGATATTTTTCTTTTGATTCTAGAATGCGTTCATTTTTGACTTTTTCTGCCTGAATTTCAGCTTCTTTGATCAAGAGCTTGGCTTTTTCTTCCAATTCTTTTTCCTTGTCTTTTGCTTTTTGGGTTTGTAAGGTCTTGGTAAGAAAGATTCCAATTCCAATTCCAGCCAATATGGCTATGACTGCAATGATGATAATAGTGCCCATTTTCTTTAAGTTTAAAGTGTAAACCCAAAGAAATCGACAAAAATGCTATTCGTTAAGAGTGTTGTTGATTAGGTCTTCCAAATAATCTAGTCTTGTGTCGATGTGTTCGTTAGAGAGTGCGATTGATTCATCACGACGTAGTTTTTCGACCATTAGGTCGAAGGCAGTCATGGCCAATAAATCTATTTTGTCATCTTTTCCGAACTGTTCTCTAAATTGTTTTACCTTCTCATTTAACATTTTGGCAGCTGTTCTGATGCGTTCCTCCTCTTGTTTTTTCACCTTCAGCGGATATTCCCTGTCGGCTATTTTCACTTTTATAGAGAGATGTTCCATTGAAAGGCCACCATTTATTTATAATTCCTCACTCAAATACGCAATACATTTGTCAATTTCCTTGATGTATTCGTTTATTTTAATTTTCAAATCGGTAGCTGATTTTTCGTCGCCCGAGATTGAAGATACAATCTTAGCGATTTTGTCCTGATTTCTGAAATTTAAAAGCTCTTCATTTTTTCTGTCAAGTGCCATTTTTAGATTATAGTTTTCGGTGTACGCCAACTTAAGCTTGTTATTTATAGATTTATAGGCATCTATTAGTTTTCTTGTTTTTGCTTCAACTTGTTCCAGTTTTTCAGGGGTATATACCTCGTTCCTCATAACATTCTTGTTTGTAAATGAAGTTCCAATGTAGCAAAATTACACACAAAAATCTATCACTTGAAGGTCATATTACGAGGCTGGTATTCTTTTAAGTCTTATTTCGCATAGTCGTACTTATTTAGTTATTTAGCGAGTCTGGATTAGAAAGTGCCTGAACTTTTATAAATGCCGATTTTCCTTTTATTTCTAGAGTGAAGAAATGTTTTTATATAGACTGGCTTTGACTTACAATGAATATGCATACTTCTGTTTTAACAAAAACCAACATCGCAGTATTAGGGGCTGGTAGTTGGGCTACTGCAATTGTGAAGATTCTTTCAGAGAAAGAGGTGAGAATCAAATGGTGGATGCGCAACAAAGAAGCTGTGAACCATATCAAATCTTACCATCACAATCCCAACTATTTGAGCGACATTGTCATCAACTCCAAAAAAGTAAAACCCGACACCAATTTGGCAAAAGTCTTGGAAAACGCACATGTGGTCATTTTGGCTGTTCCTTCAGCTTTTTTGAAAGATGTTTTGAAATTGATTGAATCCCCACAGTTGCGGGGAAAAACCATTGTTTCGGCCATAAAAGGAATTGTGCCAGGCGAGAATCTGCTCATTTCCGAATATTTGGAGCAAGAATATGGCGTTTATCCTTCGGATTATTGCAGTATAGTAGGGCCTTGTCATTCTGAAGAGATAGCCATGGAAAAGCAATCGTATTTAACGGTGGCTTGCCAAGAATATGACACCGCTTTCCAGTTTTCCACTTTGCTCAATTGCCGTTATGTAAAGACACAACTAAATACGGATGTAGTTGGTGTGGAATATGCTGCTATAATGAAAAATGTGTATGCTATAGCCTGTGGAATAGCCCGAGGTTTAAATTATGGCGACAATTTTCAGGCTGTGCTAGTTTCTAATGCCATGCAAGAAATAAAACGGTTTTTGGATGCCGTAAAACCCATGAGTAACCGCGACTTGAATGCTTCAGCATATTTGGGCGACTTGGTCGTGACTTCTTATTCTCAATTTAGCCGCAACCGAACTTTTGGCAACATGGTAGGACATGGTTATTCGGTAAAATCGGCACAAATGGAAATGAATATGGTGGCAGAAGGTTATTACGGAACCAAATGCATCAATGAAGTGAACAAAAAGTACATGATTGATTTGCCTATTTGCAAAGCAGTATACAATATTCTATATGAAAAGATTTCGCCAGCTATTGAATTTGAAATACTTAAAAATTTGTTGAGATAGAATAGGTGAAATTTAATTCCAAATATTTATGTCCCAAATCGAGGAAAAATTCAGAACAGTCAGCTTTTCACAAACTACCCTCACCGAATTAATGATCCCTGCTTATGCCAATTTTGGCGGGAAGATTCACGGGGGTATCTTATTGTCGCTCATGGACAAAGTGGCCTATGCTTGTGCATCCAAGCATGCTGGTAATTACTGTGTGACCGTTTCGGTCGATAATGTAAATTTTTTAGAGCCAGTTGAAGTAGGTGAGATGGTTTCTATGAAAGCATCGGTTAATTATGTGGGCAATACTTCTATGGTTATTGGTATTAAAGTAATTTCAGAAGATTTCAAGAACGCCGCTATGAAACATACCAATACTTCCTATTTTACCATGGTAGCCAAAAATGATGAAGGAAGACCTACTAAAGTGCCTGGCCTTATATTAGAAAGTCGCGAGGAAGTGAGGCGGTTTTTAGAATCTATCAAGCGCAAAGAACTGAAAAACATTTATGGCGACGAGCTGGACAATGCACGCACAAGTCTTTCCGTCGAAACAGATCTCTATAAATTGGAAGGTGAACGTTGTCAACTAAACTTGAGCTTGTAAACTGTTTCTTAAACACCAAACCCACACCTTCACTCAAACCCAAAATGGATTCTATAACCCAAATAGTTTTAGGAGCAGCCGTTGCCGAACTTGCTTTGGGCAAAAAAGTAGGAAATAAAGCGGCCCTTTGGGGAGCTATTTGTGGTACAATTCCCGATTTGGATGTGTTAGCCAATCCTTTCCTAACCGACCTACAAGAATTAGGTTCTCATCGGGGTTTTTCACATTCTATATTTTTCTCTTTTATTTTATCGCCATTCTTGGGCTACCTTATTTCTATTTTTTATAATAAGAAAGAAGCCAATTGGAAAGAATGGACTTTTTTATGCTTTCTGTCGCTTTTCACCCATCCGCTTTTGGATGCCTTTACCAACTATGGTACTCAGTTATTCCTTCCTCTTTCCAATTACCGAGTAGCTTTCAACAGTATTTTTATCGTTGACCCATGTTACACTATGCCCATGATGTTGTTTTTGGTTGTGGCCATGTTTTTGAATCGTAAAAAAAACGAAAGAACTACATTGAACAAAATTGGCATTGTATTGAGCCATATTTACTTGGTCTTTACTTTGGCCAATAAATTATATGTTGGAAAGGTGTTTGAAGAAGCCATGGAGAAAAAACAGATTGCCTACCAGCGATACATGACCAATCCGATGCCCTTGCAAAATATTATGTGGTACATGATTGCCGAAGAAAAAGGGGGGTTTTATTACGGTTATTACAGTTGGTACGACGACCCCAATAAAATAGCATTCAAGTATTTTCCGAAAAATGACCAAGGTCTTGAAAACTTGAAAAAATCATTTCCTATAAAAAGACTAAGTTGGTTTTCGGACGCGTACTACATTTTTACTCGAAAAGACAAGAAATTGTATTTGAATGACTTGCGTTTTGGAAAAGTAGGTGCTTTGGTAAACGGCGAGGGCAATTTTATTATGCAATGGGAAATAAAGCAACGCGATGGAGAAGTGGAAATTGAAAAACAAAATCCTAATTTCGAATGGAACAAAAAATCTTTTGATGAGCTGCTAAATCGTATCAAAGGGATAAAGAAAGATACATTATAGACTAGCCGATTTATTCAAAACAATGTCGGTTGGCCAATGATTTTCTGTTATTTTTGTTCAAAATCCAATTCAGCCCAATTACATGTGGTCATTCTTCAAAACATTTCTTGCCACTTTTTTAGCGCTCATTCTTTCGTTTTTCCTCCTCATCTCAATCCTTATCTTCCTTGTCATTGGATTCCAATCCAATGATTTGAATCCGTTGCATGAAAAAACCGTCCTGAAATTATCTTTCGACAAGCCTATTTTAGAAAGAGAAAAAGAAAATCCGCTCTCCAATTTCGACTTGCCAATTTCGGAAGTAGGAAACATGGGTTTGGTAGAAATTAGGCAGACGATAAATACCGCAAAAACGGACAATAAAATAAAGGGAATATTTCTTAATCTGTCTTCATTGCAGGCAGGTTACGCTACAATAGAAGAAATACGCAAGGCTTTGTTGAATTTTAAGGCATCGGGTAAGTTTGTGTATGCTTACAGCGAAACTTTGTCTGAAGGGGCTTATTACCTTTCGACCGTAGCCGACAGCATTTATTTAAATCCATCAGGTATGTTGGAATTAAATGGTTTGAAATCAGAATATCTGTTTTTCAAAGGTACGCTTGAAAAGCTTGATTTAAAGCCCGAGATATTTAAAGTTGGTGATTACAAAAGTGCGGTAGAACCCTTGATGTATGACAAGATGAGTGACGCAAGCCGCCAACAAACTCGTTCTTTTTTGCAAAGCATTCAAAATACGATGTATGCAAATATTGCGAATGCACGCAAATTGCCCTTGGCAACATTGGAACACATTGCCGATTCCATGTTGGTGCACAAACCTACCGATGCGGTTCGCTTTGGTTTGGCCGATAGGCTTTACTATTACGACCAAGTAGAAGACGTAATCAAAACCAAGCTTGGTGTTGAAAAGAAAGAGGAAATTCATTTTGTAGGCTACGAAAAGTATGCTGGTATGGTAGCCGAACAGGAAGAAGAGGGCAAAGAAAAACAGGGAAAGAAAAATAAAATAGCAGTGATAGTAGCCCAAGGAGACATTGTGTCGGGAAGGGGAGACGAAGAAACGGTTGGCTCAGAACAAATAGCCGAAACATTGCGCAAAGCCCGTCGAGATGAAGAAGTGAAGGCAATAGTTTTGTGCATCAATTC
>DMUD01000180.1:0-2809 GCA_003476475.1 Cytophagales bacterium
GGCAACCAAGGCAATCATGGCGAAGATGTGAAAGAGTATTACTATTACCTAGATTCGACGCCCACCCACTCCTACATGAAGATGCTTTACAAGTATCCTCAGAAAGAATATCCTTATGAAAAGATTGTACAGGAAAACGGAAAGCGCAATAGAAAAGATCCTGAATATGATTTGATTGACACGGGTGTTTTCGATGATAACCGATACTTCGATGTTTTTACAGAATATGCCAAAGAAGATGCGGAAGATATCTTTATCAAAATAACGGTCGTAAATCGAGGACCTGAAAAAGCAACCCTTCACTTGTTGCCCACCCTTTGGTTCAGAAATATTTGGGCATGGTCGCAAGACCCTTATCGTCCCGAAATGCAATTGGTTAAAAACGGGAACGCAATTAATGTAGAACACAAAGACCTAGGTAGCTACAACCTGTATTTTGAAGATGGGGGTGAAATACTCTTTTGCGACAACGATACCAATCATGTGCGCATATATGGGCACAAAAAAAATGATGGTTTTGTCAAAGATGGTATCAATGATTTTGTCGTTAAAAAAGATATTAAGGCCATAAATCCCGAACAAAAAGGAACAAAATCTTCCATTTGTTATGTATTAAACCTTGCTCCTGGCGAATCTAAATCTATCAAGCTACGCTTGTCCGACAAGTCGATAGTGGAACCTTTTGAAGAATTCGAACAAGTATTTTCAGCACGAAAACTTGAGGCCGACCTATATTTCGAAGAGTTGCAAAAAAACATCAAAGACGCTGATGAGCGGAATATCATGCGTCAGGCATTGGCAGGAATGCTCATAACTAAGCAATTTTATTATTACGATGTAGATACCTGGCTAAAAGGCGACAAACTTTCTGCGCCTCCTTCTGGTAGATCCAATGGCCGCAACAAAGATTGGAAGCACATTAAAAACATGGAAATTATTTCCATGCCTGACAAATGGGAATATCCTTGGTATGCAGCTTGGGACTTGGCTTTCCACACCATCCCTTTGGCCATGATTGATGCCGATTATGCCAAGCGCCAGCTGATATTGTTTCTGAGGGAGTGGTACATGCACCCCAACGGTCAAATACCAGCCTATGAATGGCATTTTGGTGATGTGAACCCTCCGGTGCACGCATGGGCTTGCTGGCGTGTGTATGAAATAGAAAAAGATCAAAACAAGGGAATTGGAGATGTCAATTTTTTGGAACGTGTGTTTCACAAATTACTTTTGAATTTTAATTGGTGGGTAAATAGAAAAGACAGTGAGGGAAAAAACATCTTTGAAGGCGGTTTCCTAGGCTTGGACAATATAGGAGTATTTGACAGAAGCCATGCCTTGCCAAAAGGTGGAAAATTGGAACAAGCCGATGCCACTGGTTGGATGGCCATGTATTCGCTCAATATGTTGCGCATTTCGATTGAACTGGCCAAATATAATTCGGCTTACGAAGACATGGCTTCCAAATTTCTGGAACATTTCCTGCTCATTGCAGGTGCCATTGCCAATTTTAGTGGTAGCGATTTGAATTTGTGGGATTCAGATGACGAATTCTTCTACGATGTGTTGCATACTCCCGATGGTGGTCTCGAACACTTGAAAGTTCGTTCAATGGTTGGGCTCATCCCCTTGTATGCTATTGAAACGATAGAACCCGAAGTGTTGGACAAATTGCCGCATTTCAAGCGAAGGATGGAGTGGTTTTTCAACTACCGTCCTGAATATAAGCAACTAATTTCGATGTGGAAAAGACCTGGTGCGGGTGTTAGAAGGCGTTTTTCTGTTTTGAAAGGTACTCGACTTATTAAAGTATTAAGTCGTATGCTGGACGAAACCGAGTTTTTGTCGGATTATGGCATAAGGGCACTATCCAAGTACCACCAAGAAAATCCATACAGTTTTACCACCGATAATGAAACGCTCACCGTGTCTTATCAACCTGCCGAATCTGACTCTGGCATGTTTGGAGGTAATTCAAATTGGCGTGGGCCTATTTGGTTTCCTGTAAATTATTTGTTGATAGAGTCGTTGTATAAGTTTTATAACTACTATGGCGATGAGTTTCTTATTGAACACCCTACAGGTTCAGGCAACATGCTGACATTGAAAGAGGTGGCCGATGAACTTAGCAACCGGCTTATCAATATTTTCAAAAGAGATAAAAATGGGCATCGGCCTGTTTACGGCAACAAAATCAAAACGCAAACCGATCCTCACTTCAAAGATCACATACTCTTTTATGAGTTTTTCAATGGGGATACTGGCGAAGGGGTGGGGGCAAGCCACCAAACAGGTTGGACAGGCTTGGTCGCCGATCTTATTTTCAAGAAATATAACAACAAGTATTATTGATGTTTAAAACACTATACCTGCCAAGAGCCCTATAAGAATAATATAGGGCGAAGGTATCACATCCCACAAAAGCATTAAAAGGGTAACAAAAATAATGATGTAGTTTACTGGGTCGGGAACTACATGGTAAAACATGGAAATGGCGGTTGAAATAACCAAACCCGCACTAACCGCGTTTATTCCCTCCAATGAGGCTTTTACTACACGATAACGCTTCAAGCTTGTCCAAAAACGAATCACAAAGAATATGAGAAATGTGCCTGGTAAAAAAATACCAGCTGCCGATACTATTCCTGCCAATACTTGAGGGAAAACTCCAAATTCTCGGAATGTAAGGGCTCCTATGTACGAACAAAATGAAAATACAGGCCCCGGTACCACTTGTGCTATCGAATAACCAGAAAAAAATTCGGCCGAATTCAAGTATCCTTTGAATTCAACAAATTCATGATAAAGA
>DMUD01000180.1:3126-5173 GCA_003476475.1 Cytophagales bacterium
GGGGTATCAAAACCTGACCGCTTCCTGCCATGCCCACTTTTCCCAACCCACCTTTAACGGTTCCTACAGGTATCCATTTCCAAACTAGCCAAACGCATCAAGACCTTTGCTAGCTATTCCGAAAGCATCGGTATAGTCTTTGGCAACGTTGCCCTGGGCGAAAGCTGTGCATTCGCTCCCAGCGAGGGCATTTGTGAAACCAAGCAGTTTGGGATGGTATTGGTGGCAGTGTGAAAAAAAAGTTTACAAATTTTGAACTATATTGCTGAGATGGTATTTATAACCCACTATAATTGCAATATGTTTTTTTTAGTGTTGTTCTATGAGACAAACAACTTTAAAAGTGTTAAAGCCAGCCAAAAAAAAACCTCAATGAACGCTAGATACTAGTTAACCCTTAAACATCCCTAAATATGAAAACCCTACTCGCTTCCCTACTTTTTTTTGGCCTACTAGCCACCCATGTACATGCAAAAATACTGACCGTGAGCAATGTTGCTGGCAGTAAAGCCATGTACACCAATCCGCAATTAGCCATAGACGCCACCACCGTGGGCGATACCGTGTTTTTACACGCGAGTGCTACATCGTACAGTGACGTCACAATAAAAAGGCGCATTGTGTTGATGGGTGAAGGGGGCAAACCCAACTATACCGGAGTCACTTCCAGAGTGGGCACTGTCACTATTGATAGTCTTGAGGGCGTAAAGGTATCGGGCACCATAGTGGTAGGCATTCACATGAATTATCTATATTTGGATAATAATTATAACCGCGGCGTGAAAGGGGTAGTTATAAAAAATTGTTACATAGATTATAGTGCTAATATAGGAGGGTCTGGACATATAATTGCGAATAATATCATGTATAGTTGCTATGGTTTAGGTTCCAATACCACCTTTTCCAACAACATCGTTAAACTTTCTGTGGGTAATGGCACCAATTGCGTCATTATGAATAACGTATTTATTAGTGGTTCTGGTAATTATAGTTTTTATAGTCTTTCCAATTGCTCAATCGTCAATAACATTATCATCCATGCCTTAACAGCCATTTCTACCTCTTATCCAGGTGTAGGAAACGCTTACAGTAAAAATATACAAGCAGGCACCGATTTGCCCACGGGCAATTTCAAAGGCATACAACCCTTGGACGTGTTTAGTGAAACGACTATTTTGGCTTCCATGTCTTCAGCTCAATTCCTTACCGCTAGATGGACACAACTTACCACTAGCGAGGGAAAAAATGCAGGCACCGACGGTAAAGACGTTGGCGTGTATGGGGGCAGCTTCTCTTGGCCAAGCAACAAGGTGTTCAACGGCGACCCTGGCTTGCCACAAATCACCAGTAGCGAGATACAAAATGCCGTCATAGCACCCAACGGCACGCTCTTGGTCAATTTTAAGGCAAAATCGGCCAAAACGAAGTAATAGAATGAGAATTGGGAGGGAAAAGAGCCGCTCTTCCACGTATGGGGAGTAGACGGTTTGACCGAGGGGGCCAACCTAAATAAGGCAGTTCCGAACCTAGTTCTCCATTGGTACTCGTTCGTTCCACCTCCTAATTGAAGAATGAATGAATTTATTTGTCACTAAGTTATCAGAAAGGCGTTTTCTTCAATTATTGAGCTCACCAATTCATGAAATCAAAACATGTTCTACTATATATTCACCACCCACGATTGAACTGACATGAGAAGAATAGCTGTCTTACTGCTTTGTCTTGCTAGTTTCTGGGGGTATTCCCAAAAACTGGTACGTGCCGAATATTTTATCGACACCGATCCTGGGCCAAGCAAGGGTGTGCCTATAATAGGCATCACCAAGGCCGACAGTTTGGACGTGAAGAACCTGCCGGTACCCACCACGGGCTTGGCAGAAGGGTCGCACATATTGGGTTTGCGCGCGCAGGATAGCTTGGGCATGTGGAGTCCTACCTATATTATGTCGTTCAGTATACTGAGTGGCAACGGCAACCTCAGTACCTTCAACCAGTCTAGGCTCGTAAGGGCGGAATATTTTATCGACACCGATCCTGGGCCAAGCAA
>DMUD01000158.1 GCA_003476475.1 Cytophagales bacterium
GCCCCGTTTTGAATAGTAGCGGCACCACGCACTATTTCAATTCGTTCTATGGCTTCTACTGGTGGCGTGTAATAACTTTCAGGATAACCTAAAGCGTCGGCACTTATGTCGTATCCATTTTGCCGTACATTGAAATTGGATGTGCGATTTGGGTCTAAGCCCCTACCTCCTATTCCCAATTGCAAACCTGCCGCATCATTTTCCCAAATATTGAGTCCTGCTACGCGGGCATACACTTGTCGGGCATTGTTGGTAGCTGTATTAGCTACCAATTTTTCAGTGAGAATTACTTCCGATTTTTTTCCCTCGTAAATACCCATTCCTTCAACCGCCCCCATGTGCGTAAATCCAAAGTCGGAGGCTGTTTCGGTGACCACCACCTCGTTTAAGGTAGTATTTCGCACATCCAAAAACATCTTCAATTCCACATCGTCCCCCGCCACTACAACCGTTTGAACGGCATATTTGTCCAGATCAGAGCTTATGACTTGTATAGTATATGTTCCATTGGGCAAATCGTTGAAAACAAACTTCCCTTTGGCATCAGTTATATACAATTTTTTTTCTTTGTTTAAATACACACTGCATTCTTTTTGAACGGAAGCACTGTCTTGTAAACTATACACATAGCCCGAAATGCTATGTTGCGCCCACAACTTGTAACCCGAAAAAAGGAAAAAAATGACGGTACTAAAGACCTTTAATTTCATCGTTGAAAGGTAAAATCCATGTTTTGTGCCAAAAAGATTCTTTTTCTCGTGCTAAATCTACGCTTGGGTCAATTAGGGCTTGTCCCAATCTGCCATTAAGCGAAACATACGAATCGACATACACTTGTGGCGATTCAAAACCATGTTGGCGGTAAAAATCGCGTAAAATATGCGCATATTGCAATATCATATCGGGTTGGGTGGCCATCATCTTTTCTTGCAGGTCGCTCAAAAAATCGTCGTTATTTACTATTTTAAATTTTCCCTTGGCATCGCGCACAGTAAATTCAGCCATACCCGCCTTTTCCATTAGCATTACGCGCCACGAAAACCGATAACCTTCTTCGGTCCAAAACAATTCGCCTGGATACATCAAGTAGCGAAAAGGAAAACAAAGTTGAAAAGTCAAGAAAAAGGCAAAAAAAGCAATAAGCATGGAATGGGTAGTTTTAGAAAAACGGTAAGCCTCTTTGGGTTGCAAAAAAGAAGACGGCAAGCGCAAAAAAGTCGCTAAATTCAACAATATTTTTTCATTAAAATGGGCTGAAAAGAAAATTAAAGCCGTCACCATCATAATATAAGGAAACATTCCGATGGGAAATAGAATTGAAGTAAGCACATGAAACACTACAACAGCGAGATAAGCAAATGGACGAGTACGCCTATTCCACAATAAAAAAGGAATACTAAGGTCGTAAATGCACCCCACCCAACTAAAAAAATAGGCCACCCACTCATATTGAAAGAAGAAACCAATGAGAGGCAAATCGCTACGTGCAGGTAACCATATTTTCAGTGGTAAAGCATGAAGAAGCCAATCGCTGTTGAGTTTGGCCAAACCAGCATAAAAATAGAGCAAACAAACCAAGAGTTTGACCACATCCAAACACCAACTAGGAATACGCTGCGCAAGCAATTTTTTGTCCATATACGCATCGACCGAAAACATGACATGGGCGGGTAGAAAAATGAGTACCAAACAAAGTAAACTCACAAAATAGTAGTGGTTCAAATAGGTACTCTTGTCGATAAGTTCGATGTAGGTAAAGCTTAAAAAAAGTATTATGGTAGCCAATCGATATAAAAACCCCAAAGCCACCATCAATGCTGAAAGACCACATATTGCAAACAGCAAATAGGTGTAGTTGCCAAATGGCCTCACAAACTCAAAACCGTAGTAAGAGAAAAAATACTTGGGCTGAATGTAGAGAAGGTCTATCCATCCATTGAGCCAAAAACGAACTATGCCCCAACACAACATGAAACCAAAAGCAAAACGAAACAATGCCAGTGGTGCGGCATTGTTTTGCTTTTGAAAATAAGAGTGCATTGCGTTAGTCACCGTCGGTATCTGTGTAGGAGATGGAAATGCTCATGGCAGAGGTCATGTCCACCTTTAGCAAACGAATAGTACTTTGCATGGTATTGTACACGTCTATCATTGCTTGGTTGTTTGTGTTTACATTCTCCACAAAATTGTTCGAAAGAAGGTTTAGCTTTTTGTCCACTTCACCAAATTGAGAGTTGATGATGGACGACAAAGAAGCTCCGGTTTTACTATCCCTTGCCCCAATTTCATCTAAATATCTTTTCAAAGATCTGCTCTCCGCTCCCGTTATTACGCTTTTTCCATTGAAAAAGTCGACACTTGCCTTGTGCGCCGCCTTGGCCAAATCCAATGAAATATCTTTCTTGTAATAACCTTCCACTTTGGAAGCATAAATGGCTCCATCTCCTGCCATAACTCCCGAAGGAAGACCGAATTTACCTGTGCGAATGTATTTTTCATAGTTTCGGACATAGCCATTGATTAACCCAGACAGTGGCGAACCAGCCGATACCGAGGTATTGCCTACAAAGGAATTGCGATACCCATTTTGCCAAGCTGAGATTACGCTTGTGGTCATTTCCTTCATTTTGTTAGTGACCAAATTCAAATAGGCTATTCTTTTATTGGCATCTGTGGCTGTTTTGTATTTGTCGATAGTTTCCGCATCAGTACCCATGCCGTTTATCAAATAATCTAGGGCGGGAAAACCCTGTCTGTTAAATTCTATTCCAAAATTGGAATTACCGCTTGCCACATTGGTTTCTATACCCGCCACATCTGTAGGATATATGTTAAAGTAGAGTCGCATCGCCACATCATTAGATGGCCCTAGGTCAAACAATTCTACTTTCTGCCACTCGATGTAGGCATTTTTCCATGCAGCACGAAAGTTTGAAAGCGAAGTACTATCGGGTTGGGAAGTGAAAGTCTTGGACTTCACAATCATGGTATCCAGTTTT
>DMUD01000102.1 GCA_003476475.1 Cytophagales bacterium
AAATTATTAAACATTTTAAAAAATAATAAAAATGAAAAAAAATATTTTTATTTTACTGTTTTTTTCTGGACTTTTTAGTCTTGGGGGGAATGCGCAATCAATATTTGTGCCAGAAGGATTTACAAGCAAAGGTATTGGAACCAGTACTGAAACAGGGAATGTAGGCATAGGTGTCAGCAATCCATCTGAAGAACTTTTTGTCTTTGGTGGAAACATAGGAACTAGTGGGCTACTAAAGGCAGGAGGAAATGCTTATTTGGCTGGGGGAGTATTGCCTGTATTAAGTTTCAATGGTTGGTGGAATGGCACTAGCGATGTTTTCCTTACAAATGGCTACGCAAGTCAATGGTATTTTGACACTAATGTGGGTAAAATTATTTTCAGAAACTCAGGGTCGGATGGTCCTGGCACGACCCATGATAAAATTACATGGTCGTATCCATTTACAATAACAAAAGAAGGCCTTGTGTCGATTAATCAACTTAATCCGAACACTTGCCCTTCAGGCAGTGATTTGAAACTTTTCGTCAATGGTACTATAGGGGCCAAAGAAGTGAAAGTAAGTCTTACAAACTGGTGCGACTACGTCTTTAATAAAGACTACCAATTAAAATCCCTTAAAGAAGTAGATGCTTACATTCAAGCCCACAAACACCTACCTGAAGTGCCTACCGAAAAAGAAATGTTAGAAAATGGTATAGCCATGGGCGAGATAATGAAAATCCAAATGAAGAAGATAGAGGAGCTCACTCTATATATGATAGAATTGCAAAAGCAAAACGAAAAACTGGCTGCTGAAGTAGCTAAGCTGAAGAAGTAATGCCTTTTCTAAGCCAATCATAATTTTGGCAAACTTATTAGCTGAATACTATCTTGTAAATTTCATTTCAACACTATCACTTCTAGCAGCCAACACTTTGGTCATGGAGTAAGCAACTACCTGCTTCTGAGCAACCTCGAAGCTATTATTCAAATGTGTGCCAATGCCTAAAACTAATGTAAGGGTTTAAAAACGGCCTTTATATGCTATGATTAGCCGATAAAGCGGAAAAACGTTGCAGAATAAATTATTTTTTCCCACATTTTTAGAGATCTCTTTGAATATTAAAGATGTCTTTAACTGTTCTCCTAAAACGTTTAAATATCTTATCATCTATTTAAAGTTAGTAACAGACCCCCTTTTCGAATGTTTTGATGATACAAATTTTTCAAAAATCTTGAAAATGGAATAATCTAAACGAACCAAATATTCTTTAATATTTGAGAAAAAGGCACAAAAAGAGAGATGAATTATTTGAAAAATTCATCATGTAATGCATTTGACTCAAATTGAAGAAAACAATTTGCAACGAAGAATCAACCAATTCGTTTCATGTCCACTTCAACGTCTAACTTGTGGGCACCTCCACTCAAAATAACGCCTCGCATGGGGGTGACATCTGAATAGTCCCGGCCCCATGCCAAGGTAATGTGCTGCTGGGCAGGTATCATGTTATTGGTAGGGTCGAAATCGTACCAACCCTCTCCGGGCAAGTAAACCGAAAACCAAGCATGCGAGGCATCGGCTCCAACCAGCTTCTCTTTTCCTGCGGGAGCGACCGTTTCTATGTACCCGCTTACATACCTTGCCGCCAAACCGTGCGAACGCAAACACGCAATTCCAAGGTGAGCAAAATCTTGGCAAACTCCTTTGCGATGCTGAATAATTTGATGTAAAGGAGTAGAAATAGTGGAGTATCCTGTCACGAAATCGAATTCCATATAAATATGACGCATCAAATCATGCGCCACTTCCAACAAGGGTTTGTTTGGCAAAAAAAATCGAGCGGCATAGTCGTATACCTCTTGTTTCAAAGGCACATGTTCCGACTCATACTTGAAATGATATACATCCGTTAATTCTTCGTGTAACTCAGACAAAACACCTCTCGCTTCTTCCCAGGTCATGCCACTGTATTTGTTCAACTGATGTTGATGAGCAGGCATTACCTCAACCTTGCTTTTCACTTTGACCATTAGTTCCAAATGGCTTTCCTGAACAGAAAAATAATTGGTCGTATTGCCAAAAAAATCAGTCAACTGGTAAAAAACAGCAGGCTTGGGTAAAATTTCGAAATTAACTTCCAAACATTTCTGATTTGGCAGGTTGCGTGGCACTAACCATATTTTGCTATGACAATGACTTACCGCCGCATGGTAGGAATAGAGTGTTTTGTGGGTAACCTCGTAAATCAATGTACTATTCTTTGGCAGTTAAGATTAAATTTTTCATTTCAGACGAATGACTGAAATATTTTTGATTGATAGCGATCGAACATTGTATCATCAAATCAGTAAAATCGGCCAATAGTGCATCTAACTTCTTGCGAATCAAATCATCGCTTTTTTCCTGCAACAATTCGGCAGAATCGGTAAGCACCAGCTTGGTATGGGCTTCTAATACCAACTTTTGATCTTTGCCGAAAGCAGCGTCTTCTTTGTCACTTGTCAAATTACGAAGATAAATCATCAGTTTTTGAAGTTGATATGCAATGGATCGTGGGTTGTTTTCGTCGAAAAGCAACAATTGAAGGGCGTATTCCAAGTTCAGATGGGTACGGTATTTGTACCGGTAGGTAGAAATAAGCTGATTGCTACGCAAAACAGCCTCCAATACTTGTTGCTGCACAAAATCATGGTCTTTGTAAACCAATGTGGCACGCGCCAAAGAAGCAATAAGAGACGAACGTTCTATTTTTCTTCCCGACTGAAACATAAGCCAGCCCTGTTCGCGGGGCATACTTTCGGTAATGAAGCCAAGTAAAGAAACCAAGGCATTGTACAATTTGTCGAGAGCATTTGACAAGCTCAAAAAGCTTGTGGACTTCATTTTTTTGATGCTTAAGGCATTATCTTTCAAACTCTCCACCATACGACGCGTATCGTTCGACAAATACCCACCCACCGACTGCATTGCTTGAATTAAATTTCTTGTATTAAAAGCAAGACCCCC
>DMUD01000194.1 GCA_003476475.1 Cytophagales bacterium
CAGTGGGAGCCACTTCCATTTTCTTGCTCAAAAAATTCCACTTAAAAACGTGGGAAGGCGAAACTGTGAATATTCCGAATAAAAGTTTCAACAAAGGTCACATTTACGGGGGCTTGCTTTTTGGACTAGGTTGGGCTATAACGGGGGCTTGTCCTGGCCCTATTTACGCACTTGTGGCCCCTACAGCTGGTTCCATCCTTTTAATATTGGTTTCGGCTTTGGCGGGCACTTGGGTCTATGGGCGTTTAAGAAACAAACTGCCTCACTAGTTTAGTCGTGCTTCGGACGTAAAAACCACCGCGTATTGGCAATTACGCCTATCGAAAACATCCAGTAATTTTCTTTTACCAAATTGGAAGCCGTAGTTCCACGCTCACCATAGGTCAAGGTAGCATTTAATGTAACGCCGGTTTTGGGCATCACAACTCCTAGGCCAATATTAGCCTGCATTTGGGAAATGTTCTGACTGGCCACCACATAGGGAAGCATATTCATGTTTAACCCAGCTCGGTAAGCTATTCTTTTGTAAAATTTGATGCTGTTGAAATCGGGAATAAATTCAGCACCCAAGGCAAAAAATTGTTGGTTACGAAAAGTGCTATTTAGCGCGTTTTGAGCAAAACCAGCCCAGTTAGCATAACTGTAATCCATGGCCAAGGTTATTTTGTTGGGTTTGTACAACGATAAGCCCACCCGTACCGAACTTGGCAAAGTATAGCCCGTAACACTTCCCGTGCGAATTGTATCTATTTTAAACGGAATGTAGTCGTAATAACCTGCATTGCTCATCAGGCCATATCGCGACTCTTGAACAAATTGGTCTTCGTTGGCCGAAAGGGTACTGTACACAGTGCCAGTAAGACCAATGCCATAAAACCAGTTCTTACTACTAAGATTTGTCACAATTCTTCTTCTGCCCAGCGAGTCTTTGATAATGGTATCTTTGATAAGCTCGTCGGTGGGTTGATACTTTTTCTTGATTTCACGGGAAATAAGTAGGCCCGGAGTGAACCGTATATGCTTTTCATCTCTTTGTTTCAACGTGTAAAATTTGGCACCTCCCGCTTCTAATTGCGTTTGGTCGTAGGTACTTTGGCCCATGACAAAACCTGTGCTAAGGCCTATCATCAACCAATCCTTATAGTTGTAGGCATTGGCTATCAAAAATTCTGATAGTCCACCCGAACCTGAATAGGAAATCTGATACGTTTTTTCGCCAATCGTAGAAGAGAAATTGTCTTGATAGTTTACCGTACTGAAAGGTTTTGCGGCGAACTGTGTCACCCATCTTTTGTGCAAGGGCAAAGCCAAGGAAACATGCTGTATATTGCCCGAAGCCCCGTTTTGCGATTCTGTTTGTGTGTTTTGTGAAGTTCTTTTGCCCGCTATGCCAAATTCAAAATTGGTGTACTTGAGCATGGAAATAGCAGCCGGATTCAGGGAATTGAGCTGGTAGGCATGGTAAAGACCTGTGCCAGTGCCGCCCATGCCCTGGTTGCGACTAAATGAACCGTCGTTCAGGTCGCCAATTCCTATACGGCTGTAGGAAGATGGCCCAAGATTTTGAGAATGCGAATGGAAAGCAAAAAAATAGCAAAGAAAAAAAGACAAAAACTTAGCGAGGCGCATTATACAGCAACGTGTGGTTGAGACCGAACAAGACCAAATCGGGAAACACAAATATGGTTTCTTTTATTCTACTTTCAAAAAAAGGAGCATCGCCACCACACATCAGCACCTGCAAGGCTGGGTAGACACCACGATATTCGGCAATGGTTTTTTCTATTTCGAAAACAAGTCCGTTTATAACACCTGAACGAATACAACTTTCGGTGTCGCTGCCTACCAAGCTATCTTTTCCCTCCCTTTCCACAAGAGGAAGTTTGGCTGTAAACTGGTGCAAAGCCTTGAAGCGCAGGTGTAAGCCCGGCGAAATGGCACCACCCAAATATTCACCCTTGCTTGATAAAAAATCGTAGGTCACGCAAGTGCCAGCGTCTATCACCAAGCAATCTTGCCCTGGGAATTGCGCCTTTGCTCCCACCACCGAGGCCAAACGGTCTTGACCCAATGTCTCGGGACTTGCATATTTATTTTGAATAGGAAGGCGCAGCGAACCATCAAAAACAAATAAAGTGCCCGATTTGGGAATAGCATCGAAAAGTTCTCTTTCAAATTCCTTTACACTGCCCACTATTATGTGCTGTACATTATGCTGGGCAGCCCAATGCACCAATTCAATTTCATTCGAAAACACCTCTTTCTGAACCAACTTGTCGTGGTCGAACAAGGCGGCTTTTAGCAGCGTGTTGCCAATGTCGATACAAAGATTGAGGTTGTGCATGTAAGGCAAAGTACGATAAGATTTTCAATAAAAACGAAAACCGCACATATCGAAAACTAGGCCAATGCCTATTTTGTGAATTTTTTTTCTAATAAAAGGAGGATATTCTTGTTTTTTCAACTCGCCATGGCCTCCTCAATACTTGCCGAAAAGCATCTTTTTCCTACCTTGTGCCCAAAGCATTTTTAGCAACATGACAAACCTTTCCATTTTCCAGTCAAAGCGCAGCAAACTATATATTTTTCTTTGTTTTATCTTCCTAACGAATGCCATTTTGGCCGAAATCATTGGGGTAAAAATATTTTCGTTGGAAAAATATGTGGGGGTTTCACCCGCCCAAATTCAACTGCCTTTCAATTTCGTTCTTGACTTCAACCTCACGGCTGGCGTAGTCATTTGGCCCATCGTTTTTGTCACCTCCGACCTCATCAACGAATATTTTGGCAAGCCTGGATTGAAACGAGTCAGCTACCTTACGGCTGGCTTCATCGCCTACTCATTCATCATCATTTATTACAGCACCACCTTGCCCCCCGCCGATTTTTGGTTGGAACTAAACAAAGAAAAATATGGCAGTGGATTTGATATCGATGGGGCTTTTTCCCTCATCTTTCGGCAGGGTTTGGGCATTATTTCGGGTTCTATTACCGCATTTTTAGTCGGACAAATCATCGACGCACACACCTTTCATTACCTGAAATCGCTTACAGGCAACAAGCGCATTTGGTTGCGTGCCACCGGCTCTACTCTTGTGTCGCAACTTATCGACAGTTTTGTGGTGCTTTTTGTGGCTTTTTATGTGTTTGGAAATTGGCCTTTCAAACAAGTGCTGGCCGTGGGTACTATCAACTACATATACAAATTTACGATTGCAGTAATCCTTACGCCCGTCTTGTACCTGGCTCATAACTTGATTGACAAGTATTTAGAAAATGATGAAAACAATTAAACCTTTTCATGTGGTACAGACTGAAGTATTTTAACTATAATTAGCTTTCTAAACCTAAAAATTTTTTTCTTTTGAACGTTCGGTTAAAGTTTCTCGGAGCAGCCCAAACGGTAACGGGCTCACGGTATTTGCTAGAAGCAGACAATTTCAAAATATTAGTCGATTGCGGATTGTTTCAAGGCCTAAAAGACCTTCGCCTAAAGAACTGGGAAGAATTTCCGGTTGACCCTAAAACCATCAATGCGGTAGTCATTACGCATGCCCACATCGACCATACGGGCTACTTACCAAAACTTTTCAAGGAAGGTTTCAATGGACCCGTGTATTGCACCACCGCCACCCGCGATTTGATGGAAATACTATTATTGGATTCAGCCAAACTGCAAGAAGAAGAGGCCGATTGGGCCTACAAAAAAGGCTACTCCAAGCACTCGAAGCCCATGCCCTTGTACACCGTTGAAGACGTGAACAAAATACTTGGAAACATAAAAGGCTATTCATATAACCAAAGCATTTCTATAGGCAAAAATGTTTCGATAAAATACTACGATGCTGGCCACATTTTGGGCTCGGCCATTACCGAAGTGCTGATAAAAGGTCACAATATGCGAAAATCGGTGGTGTTTTCGGGCGATATTGGCCGCTACAACAAACCCATTTTGCGCAACCCCACCTCGCTAAAAAAAGCCGATATCCTGTTGGTGGAATCGACCTATGGCAACCGAGACAACCCTAGTGGAAATGCCAAAGAAAAACTGGCCGAAATTATCAATACGGCACTGGCTAGAAAAGGCTGCCTGATGATTCCCGCCTTTTCGGTAGGGCGCACGCAATTGCTCATTTACTACATCAAATTGCTGATGACAGAAAAAGCAATTCCCAATGTGCCCATCTTCATCGATAGCCCCATGAGCATCAATGTGACGGCCATATACAAGCGGCACACCACCTACCACAAACTGCGCAAAAGCCTGGACGGAAAAAGCGATTCTATTTTCGACTTTCCCAATTTACACTACTACCGCAGCCAGTCCGAATCTATCGCCATCAACAACATCAAAAGCAATGCCATCATCATATCTTCTAGCGGCATGTGCAACGGCGGAAGGATTCTTCACCACTTGTACAACCGCCTGGAACGCGAAAACGATACCATACTCATAGTGGGCTACCAAGCCGAGGGTACCAGAGGGAGAAGGATACTGGAGGGTGAGAAAAAAATCCGAATTTTTGGCGAAGAAAAAGAACTGAAATGCCATGTGGTACACATCAATGCGCTTTCGGCCCATGCCGACCGTTCAGAACTGATGCGCTGGCTGAGCAATTTCAAAGTTGCCCCCAAAAACACCTTCATCACCCACGGCGAAACCGAAGTGGCCAGTGCTTTTGCCCAAAACATCCATCAAACTTTTGGCTGGAATGTAACGCTACCCAACATGATGGAGACCTTTGAATTGTTCAAAGGAATTTAGTTTTTGGCAGCAAAACATTGCTCAAATTGCTAAGCAAAAAACAAAAACGAACCTTGGGCATGAAAAGGAAAACCATATATTTGCAATTCATTCGTCAATCCTAAATCGTTTGGTTTGGGAAACGAGTTCGGGGTGTAGCGTAGCCTGGTATCGCGCCAGCATGGGGTGCTGGAGGTCGTGGGTTCAAATCC
>DMUD01000154.1:0-271 GCA_003476475.1 Cytophagales bacterium
CGAATAAATTTACGCTTGTCTTGGGCATACACATCGATTACTTGGGCCACTACCCTTTTCAAATCTACCATTTGAAGATGGAAGGCCGGCATTTTGGCATAAATAGAAAAGGAAGAAGCGATACCATCCAAAGTTTCTACCTGACCTATGAGGTTTTCAATGGTTTTGTCCATTTTGGCGGGCTCGCTAGGTGGGCCATGTTGCAGCACCCTGCGCAAGTGCTGAAGCGAAAGTTTGATAGGCGTAAGTGGGTTTTTTATTTCATGCGCCA
>DMUD01000154.1:604-4205 GCA_003476475.1 Cytophagales bacterium
ATTTGGCAACTTCAAGGCGTTTGTTCTGTTCCAGCTTCTCAATCATGAGGTTATATTCACGTATAAGCAAGCCCAACTCGTCTTTAGACCTCCATTGCAATGGTCGGTTGCTGGCATCTAGTGTAGTTTTTTTGATACGATTGGTAATGAGCTTTAGTGGGTAGGTAATAAAATTGCTGGCGGTGAAGGAGAAGAAAAGAAAGACCATGAACGTAAGGGTTGCCACATTGACAATAATTTTCAGGGCGTTGGTTACGCGCGTAGAAAGCTCCCTGCCCGAAGCAAAAAAGGGAATGCTAATGATGCCCAACTCTTCGCCAGTTTCGCTACTGCGCACTTGTATATACACGTGGTTGTAGTGTAGTTTGCCAATATTTTCCTCTTGCAAAAACAACTTGTTCTTCTCTTGTCGAATGGCAAAATAGGCTCTCGGATCTACCAAAGGCGACATCAATCCAGCCTTGAATACCACGGGGCTGCTACTGGCCAATAAGTGGCCGTTTTTGCGGTAAATGTTCACGTCGGTGTTGTACAAACGTGCGGTGCGCAAAATATTTTCGTGTAGCTTGTCTATGTTGGTCCCCTGCATGTAAAATCTTTCCAAATCGTGGCTAAGGGTATAGGCTATGTTCGTGGCATTGTCTTTGAAATGATTTTGCAATTCCTGATTGTAGGTAGAAATAACGGCTGTAAGCACGCCCCCACTTACCAAAAAAATGGGAATGAAAAAGGCCAACACCGAGTAAAACTGAATCTTGAAAGTAAGACTGTTGTAAAACCTATCGAAATTGAAAAACAACAAGTTGCCAATAAAAAACATCGACACTACCATTTCCATTAGCACAAAAAGAAAAGTGGCATTTGAAATGACTACCCATGAAGATTGTTTTTCGGATTGGACAATAATTTTTCGGCCTATGCCCAAATCGGAAACCAAAAAATAAGCACCTTTCAACTCCACATTGGTGTTATAATTGAAAGTATCGGCCAGCACGTCCCTTACAATATCTGAACTAAAATTGAAGTTTCCGTAGCTATTGGTCAAAGTGCCGTCGTTGAAAACAGCATAGCTGTACAGGTTAGCGTTTGAATGTACATCGGCTTTCTTATCGACCAACAAAACAGGCAGTATGCTATTGGGAATAAATTTTTTAGGCTGAATATCTATCAACACCATGCCTGTTTTCAAACCATATTTGTAGATGGGCACAAGGCTAAGGTAGTTTTTAAGAATTTGATTTTGTTGGGTAATGTAGTACAACACTTCAGGGTACTTGGTCTTGTACAATCGGTAAGGAAATCGGGCCCACATCTCGGCAAAACTACGCGAATCATCCTCGTTCAACGATAGGCCATTTTCGTCGAATGCCATGACGGCAATGTCGTAACGATTCAGATAGTTGCCCAAATAAAACCGGCGCACTTTTTCCTCCATGTCGTTTACCGAAAACATGGGATTGGAAAAGGCGTTGGCTATGTACATATCTGCCCTAACTTGTTCTGAAATTTCATTCAACAGGCGCTCTCCTAGCAAATTATTTTCAACCAACTGCTGGTTTATGAAATTCCGCTTTAGTTCCAAATCACGCTTTGGGGAAAGTAAGAGCAAGGCATAGGAGCACAAAACTGTAGCTACCAGCGCCCCAATGGTAAAAAACACGAGCGCGGCATAATCGAATGAATGTTTGGTGGGTGGAAGCGTAAGCCCCCACGAAAACACAAAAAACAGAAGGTGCAAAAGCACCACAGCCAAGGCAAGATGCCCATCGACCCAAAAAGCACCCCCAAGAAAAAGTATCGATGAAAGAAGGTAATGGCGCAAAATGGCTTGTATCCAATTTTTACCCAAAAGCTCGTAAGCCAACCGCGACATGCCTATAAAAATACCGATAGCCAGTATGATGCTGAAAAAAGTGAGCAAATGGGAAACGTCTAGCGACAAAAGTTCTGAAATATCGAGCGGCAACTTCAAGGTGCTGAACAAAAGCACCGTGATGTAGCCCGTAAAAAACAACACCCAGTGGCTAGCCATCAACATGACGATTTTGATGAAAGCGACCCTTTTACTGGCTGTAGAAGCCGAAAAGACCACAAATTCATATAGCCACGTTTTGCGAAACAAATGTTTGACTACTAGCACATATACCAGCACAAAAAACAAATGCACCAAAACGTCGCCAGGCGATGGCGCAAAGGAATGCCAAGCATAATATTGTGGATTGAAAAACCGCACATTGAACACCGAATGGGGAAGCCGAAACACCAATAACAATGCGCGTACCAAAACAGCGTACCAAAACAGCACCAGCAAAAGAAAATCGGCTTGGTGTTTTTGAAAATAGGAGAAGTAGGGAATTGCCTTGGCCGAAGCCCATTTTTTGTGTAGCAACTGCGCCACCGACCACACATTGGCCGTAAGGGCCACCAAAAAAAATGCCAAACAGGCCAATACCAGTACATTGAGCCAGCCTACCCCATTTTTAAAGTGTTGCGGCACTTGTACAGAAAACAAATAATTGCCCTGCTTGTCCAAAACAGCAAAGTCTTTTTCCAAATGGTAATTGTTAATTTCTATTTGCTCGTTTGGAAAAAGCTGCATGTTGGGTCCCGAGCGAATGTATTGGTTATTGATGTCGTAGGAATAGTAAAGGGGAATCAAATTCACGATTTCAAAAAACTCGTCTTTGAAAGCAAACGTATCTTTCACCACCAAAAACTTGCCCGAATTCATTTCGATATACTTTTCAGTATAGCTGCCCTTTATGCGGGCATATTCGGGCATGTGGTGGTTGTCGCTCCAAAAAACCAAATTGCCACTGTTGAAAATGTATTGCAACTCGTCATTTTCGGCCAGTTGTTTGAAATTGAAAAACCCAAACCGCATGGTCTTTTCCTTCAATTGAATATTGGAAGTGTGTTCCTCTTCGATTTTCGCTTTCAGTTTGGCCACCGCGTTTTTTTGAAAGGAAATTTTGGCCACTTTGTCGGACTGCAACACAAAAAACAAACCAATAGACATCGCCAGCAGCAAAGCAGTGGCGCGCAGCCAAGCCCACAAAACGGTGGGGTTTTGCAACCATTGGTTTACTCGAAGGCTAAAAGTGCTGGGCATGGTAAAAATTCTTTGACAAGTATCAAGTTTTTCGTCGTTAGTAACAAGCAGTTAGCACAACTATTCTCGGAATATGTATGTTAAAGTACTTTAAGCCACGAAGATGAAAACAATAGTCATAGGCGCATCGCCTAACCCTGAAAGATATGCCTACAAAGCGGCATGCAGCCTAAAAAAACACGGACACGAGGTTGTTTTGCTAGGTGTAAAGCCCGGCAATATCGAAGGCATTTCGATACATACCGACAGGCCAGAATTGAAGGACGTGCACACAGTTACACTGTACCTGAGTTCCCAAAACCAACTAAGTTGGCATGGCTACATAGTGGGACTAAAACCAAGAAGAATCATCTTCAATCCTGGTACCGAAAACGAGCAACTGGCCGAAATGGCGCGCGCAGAAGGCATAGACACGGTAGAGGCCTGTACATTGGTAATGCTTTCGGTGGGGAATTATTAGTGCCACAGAGTTTGATTTTGTATTTTTTG
>DMUD01000089.1 GCA_003476475.1 Cytophagales bacterium
TCTTTCCTTTGTTTCATTTTGGATTGCCTCAACTTTTTCTAGGAGCACATTTTTCGAGTGTGCATGTATTTGAGAATGAAATTGGTAATGAAAAAAAATGTTTCGGGATTCCAAAACTTCCTCTTTATCCAAAGTTTCTACAAGGCAATTTTCTAGATTTTGGAATATAGAAATTGGATTGTAGAGGATACCAAAAGGATTGGATAAGGTATCGAATTGCAAGTTGTGCAATCGGTTACCTATACATTCGGCAAAACAAGATCCTATACTTAGGATCTTATTTGAATGGGAAATTTGTAAAGCTGATTTCTGTAGCTTGAGTTCGGTTCTAAAGCGCATAGCATGTTTTTTGCAAAGCTAAAAATTATGCCATGTTGTGAGAATATTGTCACACGCTTTGGTTGGCTATGTGTTGCAAAAACTCGTTTTTGTATTTTTCTTCTTGAAATTTGCCAAAATACTGAGAGGTGATAGTGCGACTATTGATGTCATTTATGCCTCGTGAAGAAACGCACATGTGGGCGGCGTCTAGCACTACTGCTACGTGGTCGGTTTCTAGTATATTTTTCAATTCGTTTGCAATTTGCACCGTCAAACGTTCCTGAACCTGTGGTCTTTTGGCATAGTACTGAACTATACGGTTTATTTTAGACAAACCAATTACATTGCCAGATGAGATATAGGCACAATGTGCTTTGCCCACAATGGGTACAAAATGATGCTCGCAGTTCGAGAAAAAGGTAATGTCTTTTTCTACCAACATCTCATTGTATTTGTACTTATTGTCAAAAAGTTTGACTTTTGGTTTATTTGCTGGATTTAAGCCACTAAATATCTCTTTCACATACATTTTGGCAACCCTATGTGGAGTACCTTTCAAGCTATCATCGTTCAAATCTAAGCCCAAAAGGAGCATAATTTCTTTGAAGTTTTTTGATATTAGCTCGATTTTTAGCTCATCGCTCATATCAAAAGCATCGTCGCGCAGGGGAGTATCGTAAGAGGAGGAAAGGTGTTCGTCACCAATTTCATCTATCTCTAAATCAGTCAGCTGCAGGGTATTCAACAAAATTTCTTTCTGTTTCATAAAGCCAAACTTTTATATTGTAATGTTTGTCCAACTCATCTGAAAGTATTTGGTAGATAACTACTGCAATATTTTCGGCTGTTGGGTTAAGATTTTTGAATTCTTGGGTGTCTAAATTTAAGTTTTTATGGTCAAATTTATGCAAGATTTTCTCATTTATAATCTTGCTCAGCACTTTCATGTCTATCACGTAGCCTGATACTGGATCTATTTCACCAGTGACCCTAACCACTAATTCGTAGTTATGACCATGATAGTTTGGGTTGTTACATTTTCCAAAGAGCTCTTTGTTTTCCGAATCGCTTAAAGAAGGATTGTGAAGACGATGTGCTGCGTTGAAGTGTTCTTTTCGAAATACGGAAACTCTCATCTTAAGTCTAACATCAAATCTTGAATTTTTGTTTAATACTAGTCAAAAAAATTAAAGCTGAGTCGTGGTGTGTTTGTATGTTTCAAATATAATCTCAGTCCAATCGAGGACTTTATCGGGTTTTTTGCTGTGTGAATAGCCCATTTTGGATATCTTTGCAAGTATAGGTGTGTTATTCATGAAAGTGTTATTAGCTTTTTTTTTCTTCTTTGCTTGTGTTTTTTCTTGGGCACAAACTCCTAAAAGTATTTTAAAAAAATATCCAAAAGATTTGCAAAAAATTCTTCTGACAGAAGAAAATGTATTTCGTGGTTTAAATTTTGGCGATAGCTGGGAAACAGTCAGAACCAAGGAAAAAGCACGCATTAGTTTTGAGTCGGATACCATGATGATTTTTACCATTTTTCTAGATGCCGACGATTCAGCCGATTTGATTTATACTTTTGATGATGAGGGTAAAGCAGATGGTTTTTCAATCATTTTTATTTTAGCCGACAAAGAAGAGGAATTGTTGTTGCGTGAAAATTTGATGAAGTTTTATACTGAAAAATTTGGTTTGTACGACATTGTAAACGAAGAAGACGAAATTTGGGATTCAGAAAAAGGATATAAAATTGAAATGCGCGACACCAGCGACGAAGCTGGAACAGAAATAGAAGTCGCGTATTATCGATAAAAAATAGGCTTACAAAAAGTGTCTTAATTGGTTCAATTCTTCGATTTCATACGTGCTTTCCACTACGTTTATTTGTTTTGAAGGGTTGAAAAAAACTTGGTCTATACCACAGCGTTGGGCTCCCAACACATCTGCCTCCACATCGTCGCCTATCATAAGGGCATCTTTCGCCGAGCAATTAGCTTTTTGAAGTGCATACATGAACATTTCTTTTTGCGGCTTTTTGTGTCCAGAATGGCTTGGAGTGGTTACGCTTTTGAAATAGCCTTTTAAACCCGTGTTTTCAATTTTTTGTTGTGTTATTTCAGCAAAACCATTTGATATGAGGTGAAGCTTGGTTTTCTGTACCAGATATTCCAATATTTCTATAGAGCCTGGTAAAAGGTGTTTCTTTTGGGGGCAATTGTACAAATAATGTTGCGCCATGTTTTCGGCTAGGTCATTATCATGTACACCGTAATCGGAAAGGGCTATTTGAAACCGGTTTATTCGAAGACTTTCTTTGTCTATGAGGTCTAAATGGTATTGGTTCCAAGCCCATCGGTTGGCTTTTTCAAACGATTCGTAAAGATTTCGTGCCGAGGGGATTCCTACCGCGTCCATTTTTAGGAATTGGTACAGTTCAGCTATGGTTTCCTCGGAATTGCGTTCAAAATCCCAAAGCGTGTGGTCAAGGTCGAAGAAAATATGTTGGTAGCTTTTCAATCTTCCGAAATTTAAAATTTCAGCCTCAATCTTTCTACCGGAATATTGTGTACAATGTGGCTTTCGACAATTTCCTCAACGTCGTTTTCTGTTACATTGCCGTAAAAAATGCCTTCGGGATACACCACCATTGCAGGACCAAAATCACACACATCCAAACAGCCCGCCCTTTGTGCCCTTACCGAAATATTCAACTTGCGTTGGGCAATCGATTTTTTGAACAGTTCTACCAGTTTCATTCCGGTAGTTTCGCCGCACGAGGCTTTTTCTTGGCGTTGGTTTGTGCAAATAAAGAGGTGTTTTTGGTATTTCATAAAAGGCAATATAGAGTACTAGTAATATCGGCGTTGGGTCATTTTATAAGCAGCCAATTCTCGGTTGGTGTATAATATGTTGTAGGTTTCTAGGTCTTTTTTAATTACGGTATCACTGGTGATATTGTGTAAATAATTGGATATCAATTCTTTGATTTTTGGTTTTGGATAATAAAAAGTCCACTGTCCTTTTTTTCTCACATTCAATATGCCCGAGTGTTTTAGGTAAATGAGGTGCCGTGAAGTTTTGGTTTGGGTAAAATCTAATACCAATTCCAAGTCCGAGATGCACATTTCGCCGTTTTGTACTATCAGATTCAATATTCGCAATCTAGCTTCGTCGCCCAATGCTTTGAATAGCTGACAGGTAAATTCAAGGTCAAGCGGTTCTTGTGTCATGGTTTGTACTTCGATTTTAACAATTTTTGCTGAAAGTTATCACTTGCCAAGCAGCTTTTATGAGATTTCTTTTCTAATCATATTAGGATTGAATCGTTTGGCGAAATCTTGGGCATTTGTAACTGGTTCATTTGTCCAACCCAATTGCTGCGAAAGCTGTATCCACACATCTTCCGAAGTGTAGCCATGTTGCCGCATTTGGTGTAGGCATTGGG
>DMUD01000225.1 GCA_003476475.1 Cytophagales bacterium
TAGAATTGATTGGGCTAGAGTTGGTTGGTTTATCCAATTCTAGCCCAATTCATACTTTTTGATTTTGTACTTTCAATTTGAGCTTTTATGCATCTGTTTTCTATGCTTTGAAAATCAGGATCTCTTTCCAACAAATGCATAGCTTCTTCTCGAGCAACTTTCAATATATCACTGTCTTGTGAAAGGTCCGCAATAAGCAAATCCAAAGCACCACTCTGACGCGTCCCCATCAAATCGCCAGGGCCACGCAACTTCAAATCAATATCTGCAATTTCAAAACCATTGGTGGTACGCACCATCGTCTCTATGCGAATGCGGCTATTTTCTTGCAGTGTTTTATCGGTCATTAGTATGCAATACGACTGATTAGCTCCTCTACCTACTCTACCACGCAATTGGTGTAACTGTGCAAGCCCAAAACGTTGTGCCGATTCAATCACCATCACCGATGCATTTGGCACATTAACCCCAACTTCTATTACAGTCGTGGCTACCATTATTTTGGTTTCGCCACGTAGAAATCGTTGCATTTCAAAATCCTTGTCTGCACTTTTTTGCTGGCCATGCACAATACTTATCTGTACGTCCTGAAAAAACCTCACTACACTTTCATACCCATCGTACAAGTCCTTCAAATCGAGTGTCTCAGACTCTTTTATCAAAGGATATACAATATAAACTTGACGTCCTTCTGCAATTTGGTCTCTAATAAACCCAAATACTTGCAGCCTGTGTTCATCTGTTCGATGCACTGTTTTGATAGATTTTCTGTTGGCTGGCAGTTCGTCTATGTTTGAAATGTCCAAATCGCCATACAAAGTCATGGCAAGTGTTCTGGGAATGGGTGTGGCGGTCATGACCAAAACATGTGGTTGCACCTGCTCGTTTTTTCTCCAAAGTTTAGAACGCTGTTCAACCCCAAATCTGTGCTGCTCGTCGACTACAACCAATCCTAAATTTTTGAATTTTACTTTGTCTTCAATCAAAGCATGGGTGCCAATAAGGATATTGAGAGAGCCATCTTCCAATAATTCATGAATAATTTTTCTTTCTTTTGTTTTAGTTGAACCTGTCAAACAAGCGATACGGAACCCCAAAGTTTCAGCATATGATTTTAGACTTTCAAAATGCTGTGTAGCCAAAATTTCGGTTGGTGCCATTAGGCATGTTTGTGCCGCATTGTCTACTGCCATCAGCATACATATAAAAGCTACCATCGTTTTTCCGCTTCCCACATCCCCTTGTAGTAACCTATTCATTTGTCTGCCGCTCACCATATCGGCATATATTTCACGTATAACCCTCTTCTGAGCCTCAGTCAATTCAAACGGCAAATGTTGCTTGTAGAACACGCTGACAGTGGGTATCGAACTAAAAACTAAGCCTTTGAAATTGCGCTTTTTCAACAACTTGTGCGTAAGTAAATGCAGCTGCACAAAAAATAATTCTTCAAATTTCAAACGTCTTTGGGCTTGCAGAAGCATTTCTGCAGAAGCAGGCAAATGAATGTGCCAAAGAGCCTGTTTTTTGCTTATCATTTTGTACTTGGCAATCAACGAATAGGGCAAAGTTTCCGCAATGTGGGGCTCGGCAGTTTCAAGCAAAGTTTCCTGCAATTTTTGAATAGTTTTGCTACCTATATAGTTGGCTTTCAGTTTTTCAGTAGTTGAATAAACTGGCTGTAGGAAAGATTTTACCTCCAGTTTGCCTTCAAAAAGCTCTATTTCGGGATGCGAAATTTGAAATGTATGATTGAATAAAGTTGGCTTGCCAAAAACAATATATTCTTTGCCCACCAATATTTGATTTTTCATCCATTCAACGCCCTGAAACCATATCAAATCAATTTCGCCTGTAAGATCTGTAGCTTTGGCTATTAGCCTTTTCTTCTTAAAGCCTTCGCCCAATATCTGCACATTTTGTATTCGAACTTTCAATTGAATATTGGGAAGCCCATCCTTCAACTCTTTGATATTGAATATTTTAGTTCGATCTTCGTAACGAAAAGGATATACCTGCAGAAGGTCGGCAAACGTTAAAACACCTAATTCTTTCTGCAACAGAGCTGCTTTTTTGGAGCCTACACCTTTTAAAAACTCTATTTTTGTTTGGAAAAACTCACTCAACTTACTCGCATTTAACAATACAATACACTGTTAACGAAAACTATTAAATTTATACTAAAAGTTTGCATTTAAGTATAAAAGCCATACATTTAAATACTGTTTGGTCTTAAATTTTAAAATCTATTTTTAAACGGGAATATTTTATATGTAATTTTACTTTTCAAGCTAAAGAGATTTAAACTTTTCTCTACTTTTTGGCCTGTTACCTCAAAAATAACAGGCTTTTTTATTTCCATTACACCAACATTTATCACAGTAAATTTTGCTGTATTCCCCATACTGTAAAATGTTACTTATTTATTTTTAGCTTTGTAAGTTTCACATCAATATCATGGAATTTCGTATAGAAAAAGACACAATGGGGGAGGTAAAAGTACCTGCCAACAAATATTGGGGAGCACAAACAGAGCGTTCTCGCAATAATTTCAAAATTGGTCCCGAAGGCAGTATGCCAAAAGAAATTATTTACGCCTTTGGATATCTTAAAAAAGCAGCTGCCCATGCCAATTATGAACTTGGAGTTCTATCTTTAGAAAAAAGAGATTTGATTTCGAAGGCCTGCGACGAAATTTTGGCACAAAAACTTGACGACCAATTTCCGCTCGTGATATGGCAAACTGGTTCGGGGACTCAAAGTAATATGAATGCCAACGAAGTGATTGCCTATCGTGCACATGTACTAAGCGGTGGAAAATTGACAGACGAAAAAAAGGTGTTGCATCCAAACGACGATGTAAACAAGTCACAATCATCGAATGATACGTTTCCTACAGCAATGCACATAGCGGCATACAAACAAACAGTAGAAGTAACGATACCCGGCTTGGAAATGCTACGCAACACTCTTGCTAAAAAAGCTGAAGCATATAAAAACATCGTAAAAACGGGAAGGACACATTTTATGGATGCCACCCCACTTACTTTGGGACAAGAATTCTCGGGCTATGTGCAGCAAATAACCAACAGCATACGTGCTATTAATAATGCTTTAGAAATGGTACGCGAATTGGCTCTAGGTGGTACCGCTGTAGGCACAGGTTTAAATACCCCAACTGGGTACGATACATTGGTTGCCCAAAAAATAGCAGATTTTACTGGCTTGCCATTTGTCACTGCTCCCAACAAATTTGAAGCATTGGCAGCGCACGACGCAATGGTGGAACTTTCTGGTGCATTGAAGCGTAGCGCGATTGCTCTCATGAAAATATCCAACGATATAAGAATGTTAAGTTCAGGTCCTCGATGCGGAATAGGTGAGATCATCATTCCCGACAATGAACCAGGCTCGTCCATCATGCCTGGCAAAGTAAACCCTACACAACCAGAAGCTTTAACAATGGTTTGTGCCCAAGTAATTGGAAATGACGTAGCAGTATCTGTAGGCGGTTCTAATGGTCATTTTGAATTAAATGTTTTCAAACCTGTAATTGCATCCAATGTTTTACAATCGGCTAGATTAATAGGAGATGCTTGTATTTCGTTCAACGACAAATGTGCTGTAGGTATCGAACCCAACCTACCTGTCCTGAAACAACACCTAGAAAATTCGTTGATGCTGGTAACCGCATTAAATACCCATATTGGATACGAGAATGCAGCGAAAATTGCCAAAACTGCTCACAAAGAAAATAAAACTCTGCGTGAAGCTGCCATTGAATTGAAACTTCTCACCAACGAACAGTTTGACGAGTGGGTTCGACCAGAAGACATGATAGGAAGTCTTAAAGTATAGACTATACTTGCATAAACATTTTGGTTTCCAGCTTCTTATTATATATCTAAAAAATATCTTGCTAAAATGAAAAGGCACATAACTTTTTACTCCTTATTTTTCCTTTGCTCTGTTTCTTTTGCACAAACAGAATTGACTCAAACATTGGTTGATAATTTAAAAAATGAAATTGCCATCAAAAATCAAAAAATAGAAGAATTAAGCAAGGAAATTGAAGCACTCAAAAATTCATCAGTACAAAAATCTGAAAAAACGAAAGGAGTAGTGTTCAAAGTTCAAATAGGCACATTCAAAAACAAAGATTTGAGCAAATACTTTGAAAACAACAAAAATTTCAGTGGCGAGGTAGACGAAGATGGAACCAAAAAATACACCCTAGGAGAATTTACTGATTATTGGGAAGCAGATAGATTTAAAAAATATCTAAGAGAAATGGGTGTAAAAGATGCATGGATAGTCGCCTACAAGGATAAGAAAAGACTAAATATGAAAGAGGTCTTAGAGGGAAACGTAAAATAAACGTACAACATGACATTAATATAGCTAATAGAATATAAATTATTTGCAATATTCTGCTTTAAAAATTTCTTTCGTATGATTGATAAAAAACAAATAAAAAAAATTGCAGTATTTACAAGCGGTGGAGATGCCCCTGGCATGAATGCGGCCATAAGAGCTGTAGTGAGAGGTGCTTTGTATTACAATATAGACGTTTTTGGTGTTTTAAGAGGATATGAAGGTATGATAGCCGGACAAGTAATCCCATTGAATGGTCTTTCGGTAAGCAACATCATTCAAAGGGGTGGAACAATTTTAAAATCGGCAAGAAGTGCTGAATTCAGAACAAAAGAAGGACGTAAAACAGCTTATGAAAACATCAAAAAAATTGGTATTGATGCAATAGTACCAATAGGTGGAAATGGGACATTCACAGGGGCTAAGTATTTCTTCGAAGAATATGGAATACCTAGTATTGGTGTTCCAGGTACAATAGACAATGACTTGTACGGAACCGATTTTACAATTGGTTATGATACCGCAGTAAATACAGCTCTAGATTCCATAGACAAAATTCGTGATACAGCAGATGCACACGAACGTGTATTTTTCATAGAAGTAATGGGCCGTGACACAGGTTTCATTGCAGTAAGATGTGCTATAGGTGGAGGTGCTGAAATGGCCTTGATGCCAGAAACTAAAACAAAAATTAAAGATATTGTTAAAAAACTTTCTGCCACGGCCTTACACACAAAATCATCACACGTTATTATAGTAG
>DMUD01000069.1 GCA_003476475.1 Cytophagales bacterium
TCAATAAATGAAACCAAATACACCAAAAAGACCGTTGTAACATATTCAGGTACAACTGCCGCCGATGGCCAAACCAGAAACGGCACTACCATTATATACCACAATGGCTCACGAGTAAATGAAAACTTGATGTGTTTCGTTTCGTTTTCAGGCACCAAAGTAGGGGGAAGAACTATTACTGGAACTAAAACCATCACACAAAAGCCCTCTAATGATGCTAAAAAATGGATATTTGATATTTCAGGTTCGGGTACTATTACAAACATTGATGGAATATCGATGAATTACTCCACCTTTAGAACAAGAACACGCTCTGGAATAGACACTAAACTCAACATCACAGACGACACTTTTGCAGTGACAGGCAGTTGGGAAGGCACAAATGCCAAAGGCGAAAACGTATCGGCCACTATCGTATCACCTTTATTACACACCGCCTTGTGCAAAAATTTCCGCGAAATAACGGCTGGAAGAATCGATTTTACAAACAAATCAAAGAATGTTACCCGTACTGTAGATTACGGTTCGGGCGGATGTGACGGCAAGGGAATTTTTATCCAAAACGGTAAAGAATTTACATTTTCCTTTAAAAGATAAGTTCAGGATGAAGAATAAGGAGGAGATAGCACAAGGCATTTCCTCCGTTTTTCTTAACCCTCGATAAATTTTTAAACGCCCCTAGAAGAATGTTAGGGTAAATAGCTAGTAGCTTGGCTTCACTCCATTCACTAGCAATCGAATAAAGTTATTTTTATGTGTATTCGCTTCAAGTAGCAGTCATTGTTGTAATTTGAATTACTAATGGTCATCTCATTGCCATCCACATCAGCATTTTTGATGTCGTTTTGTTTCCCTCTCTGTGTGTGGGCCGCCAACGACAGCACCAATGTAAAACCAATGCGTCATTACATTCGTCCTTGCGTGTATTTCAACCACTATGGCACTCCCGAAAAAAGGGATAATTCGAAAAAGCAGTACCGCTTTGCCCAAAACGACATCGGATTTTATGTCCCGTTGCATACCAAAACTTGGTATAACAAAGACAGCATTGGTTTATCTACTTTTCACCTGCTGGGTACAGCCGATATCATACGTTACAAGCCTCAATTGGATTTCATAAACGAATCGTACAAAATAGGGAGGCTTAGTGCCGGTGTACGCATTTTTTACAGCAACGGAAAAAAAAGCGTTTTGCATTTCAGCTTGGCACCATTTGTTTCGCAAGAATTTCGGTACAATCACCAAACACGAGGCCGGTTCACTAGTGCATTTATTTATAGCCGTACTGTCAAAAGAAATTTTTCGTACCGAATTGGGTTTGCCCGCACTTACACTTTTGGACGCGCATTGCATTTGCCCATTTTGGGAATGCGCATTGGGCAAATCGACAAAAAACACTTAAACATTCAATTTCCAAGAAACATCTCGTTCGACTTTCCCATTGGTAAAAAAGCATGGGGGTCGGTATTTTCAAGAGCCATGGGTGGCATTTACAATGTCGTAACCCAAAACACCATTCTTTCTCCCATAGGTACACTGGCCACGCTGCGGCGTATCGAGATGCTGAACGGCTTCCAGTGCACTATTCGTACTGGGCAAAATTTTTCATTCTACATATCAACCGGCTTTGCCACGCGTAGGCGATTGAATTTTACTTTCCACGAAAACGACGCCGTTCAAAGCGCCCCTAGCACTACTATCGAAAAAATACCCAATTCGCTCTTTTTGAGTTTCGGCTGCAGCATACGGTTTGGGAATGTGAAAAAGGCATACCACAATGCCACCATGTACGACCTATTCGACCTACAAACAATCAATAGGAGCGGGTTCAACGAAAGGGCTTCGGCCGACGGCGACATACCTACCGATGTAGAAAAATACGAACTTAACCAACTCAACAACCTGAAATACAAAGACGTAGAAGATCTAGTAAACCAAGATTACTAAGCCAATAAAATGGAAGACAAAGAATTGCTGGCACTCTTCAACAACGAAGCATCACGCAATCGTGCTTTCAGTCTGCTTCTAGGCAAGTACCAAAAACGCATTTACTGGCACATACGCAAAATGGTAATTGACCACGACGATGCTGACGATATTACGCAAAACTGCTTCATCAATGTGTGGCACAACTTGGAAAATTTTCGGCACGATGCACAGCTATTTACTTGGATATACAAAATCGCGACTAACGAATGTCTTTCCTTTTTGAACAAAAAAAGAAAGCGTTTCTTCATATCATTTCACAATGTCGAAAATGAATTGGAAGAAAAATTGGATACCTCAACACTTATTAGTGGCGATGAAATACAAATAAAACTGCAAAAAGCACTGCTAAAACTACCTGAAAAACAGCGCCTTGTATTTAACATGAAATATTTTGACGAATTGAAATACGAGGAAATGTCCGACATTCTGGGTACTTCAGTAGGCGCGTTGAAGGCATCGTACCATTTGGCGGTGAAAAAAGTAGAAGAATACCTGAAACTAAACTAAATACAGCATGGAAGAAGCAAAAGAACATACCTCCTCTTTAGACAAACTGAGCAAGGGAAATGTATTTGAAGTGCCTAGCCATTATTTCGACAGTCTTGCCAAACGCATTGAAGAAAGAATGTTGGCGGGTAATACTGAATTTCGAAAAAATATATTCGAAGTGCCTGCACACTACTTCGAACAGCTTGAAGAAAAAACCAGAGCAAGCGCGTACAATAAAAAAACGGTATTTGAAGTGCCCGATGGCTATTTCGAGGCGTTGGAAAATAACATAAACCGACGCATTCGACCGAAAGGCAAAGTCGTAGAATTTGAACCCTTGTTTTCAAAAAATATTCAATATGGCATAGCAGCTTCTATTGCTTTGCTTTGTGTACTAGGCTCCATTTTCTATTTCCAAACTCGGCAAAACAACTTACTAGTTTCCAAACCCATGGTAGAGCTAAACACGGCTGCCATAATCGCAAAATTAGACAAGAACGATGCTATTAAACACCTTGAATACGAAGAAATTGAAACAGAAGACATTATCGCATTTTCAACAGCCGATAAAAAACTCCGAATCAAAAAAGACTTCGAAAAAGAACTGCTTACTGTCAAAGACAAGCCAACTATCGAGTCGATATTAGAAGACATAGACCTTTCAGCTTTAGAAACCGAAATTTGAAAATCATGAAAAGAGTTACATACATTTTGGTCATGTTACTGAGTAGCACATTTGGCCTAAAAGCCCAAAATAGTGCTGTAGAGTCGGCTAGAGTCGCATTCATCAGCCAGAAAATAGGCCTTACGCCCGTACAAGCCGAAAAATTTTGGCCTGCTTACAATGAGTTCCACAACCAGCGTAGCGATACACGAAAAGCTATCAAAAAAATATACAAGAATCTTTCTGCCATTACAGAACCTACTGGAGAAAAAATGAAGCAACAAATAAGCCAAATAGCGGCATTAAAACACGAAGAGGTAACCCTTGAAAAAGAATATTTGAATCGTTACCTACTTATCATCACACCAAAACAATTGGCCGACTTAATGGTGGCGGAAAGGAAATTTCAAAAAATACTCATCAAAAAAGTAAGCGAAGAGTAAAAAACTATTCCATGATAAAATACAGTCTGAGCAAAATGAAAACCACTGCTATACTGGCAAAACCATACAAAATGGCTTCATG
>DMUD01000192.1:0-163 GCA_003476475.1 Cytophagales bacterium
CCAGCAACAATTTTTTTTCTCATGGTTAGTCTAATATAAGCAAGGTTCAAAGATAATTTTTTTCTTCCACGTGGGAAATTTTATTGACAAATAGCACTTATAACTTTTGTATAGACTTTCCAATCAAAAGTTTTGTTTCTTTTGTATTCTATCCTTTTTTATT
>DMUD01000192.1:483-785 GCA_003476475.1 Cytophagales bacterium
ATGAAGCTAACTTTCTTAGGCGCAGCCCAGCAGGTAACTGGTAGTATGTATTTGTTGGAATTAGATTCTGATTACAGGATTTTGATAGATTGTGGCGTGAATATGGAACGTCAAAATAGGGGGAAAGTTCCATTCAATCCATTTCAACATTTTGATCCAAAGTCGATAAATGTGGTGTTGCTAACGCATGCCCATATCGATCACTCTGGAAATATTCCCAATTTGTACGGCATGGGCTACGAAGGACAAGTGGTTTGTACTACAGCTACTTATCAACTCACTAGGCTGTTGTTGCACGATTC
>DMUD01000192.1:1128-1297 GCA_003476475.1 Cytophagales bacterium
GCGGTACTAAACGAAAAGCGAAAAAAACGTATTCAAGACTTTAAAAACAAAGATCCCAAACGCGGCGCGAAATTGAGCACTCAGGGACTTTATGGTACCAAACTTGCCGATGAAGCAAGCGACCACTTTTTTACTATCGCATTTCAGCAAGAGTTTCGTTTGGCGCTTG
>DMUD01000192.1:1567-3493 GCA_003476475.1 Cytophagales bacterium
TTTTTTACTATCGCATTTCACCAAGAGTTTCGTTTGGCGGTTGGGGTAAGTGTGAAATTTTTTCCAACAGGTCATTTGTTGGGGGCGGCCAATATTTTGCTTACAGTGGAAGAGGGAGGAAAGAAAAAAACGATTCTTTTTTCAGGTGACGTAGGACGAAAAAATTACCCGCTTTTGCCAGGCCCAATTACCCTACCACAAGTAGATTATATGTTGTGCGAAACTACCTATGCAGGTAGAGAACACCAAGCCGAAGCATTGCCCGAAACCATTTTGGAAGATGTGATTAGGCGTACTTGTGTCGACAAACCAGGCAGGCTCATTATCCCGGCTTTCAGTGCCGGTCGTACCCAAACTGTGTTGTATTTGTTAAACAAATTGGCCAGCGAGGGTCGATTGCCTAGTATTAAAGTGTTTGTAGACAGTCCATTGGCCATCGATAGTACCAAGACTTACGAGAAGTTTCCCAAATTGCTGAACGAGGAAGCACAGCGTTTTTTGCGCGAAAACGACGAACTTTTCGATTTTGAAAACTTGGTATATGTAAAAGATGCCAAGCAAAGCCGACAAATAGACAATTATTATGAGCCTTGCATCATCCTTTCGGCAGCGGGCATGATGGAAGGTGGGCGTATACAACATCACATCAGGCAAAATATTTCGAATAACTACTGTACTATTTTTATTGTGGGCTACAATGCCGAAGGAACTTTGGGCAGACAGCTTATGAATAAACGGCAACAAATTGAAATGAAAGGCAAATCGTACGATGTGGAATGCCAAGTGGAAGTGACCGATGCTTTCAGCGGCCACGCCAGTCACAGCGAACTAGTAGAATTTGTAGGCCAACAATCGCCCGAAAAACTTAAATGTTTGTTTTTGGTACATGGGGAGCATGACAACATGCTGAAATTCAAGCAGGAATTGCAAAATAGGGGATATGCTAACGTGGAAGTTCCTGGATTGGGACAAACCTATGAATTATAAATGGCAGTCTTTTTCTTGAATTCTGCCAAAATTAAATTAATGCATTTATGCAACCCAATTTTTCACTTCGTCCAACACCGGAACACTGTTCTCTATTTTCATTTTTTTGCGGAAGCCACACAAATCGTTGAACAATTTGTTGGGATTCAAACCTTTCAGTTGCTCGGCAGTAAGCAAACCAGCTTTTTCGAAATAAGGATGCCAAATTTCTGCTATTCCTTTGGCCTCAAATTCATTTTTTTCAAAAGAAATACGTTTTTCGGGGCGCATTTGAGGGAAGAAAAGTACATCTTGGATTGAAGCCGAATTGGTCATAATCATGCTTAACCTGTCTATCCCTATGCCCAAGCCTGCGGTTGGGGGCATTCCATATTCCAGTGCACGAAGGAAATCCTCGTCGAGCAACATGGCTTCAGAATCGCCTCTTTTGCCCAATTCCAATTGTTCTTCGAAACGTTTTCTTTGGTCTATGGGGTCGTTCAATTCTGAAAAGGAATTGCATATTTCCTTTCCATTGCAAATGGCTTCAAACCGTTCTACCAATCCCGCTTTACTTCTGTGTTTTTTTGCCAAGGGCGACATTTCCACAGGATAGTCAGGAATGAAGGTTGGTTGAATGAGTTTATGTTCACAATGGGCACCAAATATTTCGTCGATAAGTTTTCCTTTTCCCATGGTTGGGTCAATCGCCACGCCCAGCTCGCTTGCTTTCAATCGTAGTTCGGTCTCTTCCATTTCACTCATGTCTATTCCAGTGAAATGTTGAATGGCCTCAAACATGGTAAAACGTTTCCAAGGTCGCTGAAAATTGATTATATGTTCGCCCACTTGTACTTCGGTAGTGCCGTGTAGTTCAATGGCGATTTTCTCGACCATTTCTTCGACCAAATCCATCATCCAATAGTAGTCTTTGTAGGCGACGTAGATTTCCAATCCGGT
>DMUD01000261.1:0-2025 GCA_003476475.1 Cytophagales bacterium
TGTTATAACCGTACCCGCCAAGCCGCTATTACCAAAGAAATTTTAGAGATTGTAGGCGGTGCTGAAGCATTGGCAAGCAGCTAGATGTATTAAAAATATTTATAATTTCATGTTTTGTAGTGGTGTGTACCTCATGACAAACTTGAAATGATGAAAATCTTTTTTATACGTATTTTTAGAGATTTTTTTTGAGAAAAATAGTTGAATTAGCGACCAAATCTTTGAAGGCAAAGCTTTCTTGGACTTTGGCTTAGGTGTTAAGCTCCAACAATACAAAAACATTTTCGTATAGGACGATGTGTTTGTTTAAAACGTGATCCTGCCAGTCTTCTTTATTCCTCCATCTTCTTTCCCTAACACTCCTTTTTGGTATTTCCTTACAGCTTTTATTTATCGGCTTGGTTTTCTATTTATTCCTTTGGCACCTCGTTCTCTTTCCTGTTATCGTCTATTTGGCAGGTAGCTATTCCTCTTGGTTTGTGAAGTGAATCGGTAAGGTAGGCCTTTATCTTGATGCCTGTTTTACTAACACTTGGTGAACTTCAAGTTCCTTGTTTACTTTGGCTAAAAAGGTTTCAAAACCTGCGTTTTCGACTAGTTTGCTGCTGAATCGAGTCAAACTAGTTGTGGACGGGCTCCACACATCCTAATTTCAAGCCACAAAAGTACATGGCTGAAAGGTTTTTGTTACCCATGTCTTCCACATCTCGGTTCGATAGCCTCTCGTTCCAAATCCCGAACAAAAGCATTTTGAAGAGCAGCTGCTCTGCGTGGTTGGGATTTCCTATGGCATCTTGGCCACAAGTTTAGTATCTAGTCAGTACATTATCGGTATGCTGTTATGCGATTTATTTGGTTGTAAAACGTACTTTTTCGAACGTATACAGTTGGAAAACTCGTAATAGTCGTTTTTTTGTTTCAATCCTGAATAACTAATAATCGTTTGAATATTAAATAATTTATTCAAAAATAGTAGGTGCTTTTATCGTTCAAAATTTTGTCTTTTAGGCTTTGACAACTAAGAATTACGAAATTTAAACTTCTAAACTTTATACTAATATGTTACTATCCCTCCTAGGCTGGGCTTTCATCATTTCTCTGGCATACTATGCTTTCAGAAAACAATCGCTAACCACTTGGATAATCGTTTCCATGTTTATCGGAATAAAAGTAGGATATGATTTTCCTGCCTTTTCCCTGCATTTGAAGGTTGTGAGTCAGATTTTTTTACGACTGATAAAAACAGTGATAGCGCCATTGCTTTTCGCCACCCTTGTGGTGGGCATTGCCAATCAATCTAATTTGAAACAAGTAGGTAGGCTAGGGTGGAAGTCGTTGCTATATTTCGAGATAGTGACCACCTTGGCATTGTGCATAGGCTTATTGGCCATCAACTTTACTGGTGCGGGCGTTGGGATAGATTTGCCCGAAAACACACTGAAAAACGAAATAGCGCAAGTACCGAGTCAGACATTTGAAGAAATTGTGTTGCATATTTTTCCAGAAAATATTTCCAAGGCCATTTTTGAAGGGCAAGTTTTACAAGTCGTTGTTTTTTCTATTTTGTTTGGAATTGGCTTGGCGATGCTTGGCGAAAGGCACAAGAGGCCCATGTTGGATTTCTGCGAAAGCCTGTCGGAAGTCATGTTCAAGTTTACTTCACTTGTCATGTATTTGGCGCCTTTTGCGGTAGGTTCTGCCATTGCCTACACTGTGGCCAACATGGGTTTGGGAATTTTGGTCAATTTGTTTCAATTATTGGCTACGCTCTACATGGCCTTGTTGTTTTTTATGATTTTTGTCTTGTTGCCCATTGCTTTTTTGTACAAAATCCCTGTTTTGAAATTTTGGAAAACCATTTCGGAAGCAGTCGCTTTGGCTTTTGCCACCACCAGTTCTGAATCGGCTATGCCTAAGGCCATGGCGGCGCTCGAACGTTTTGGTGTTCCGCGCAAAATTGTGTCTTTTGTTTTGCCTTTGGGCTACAGTTTTAATTTGGACGGCACCACCCTTTACCTCTCGCTT
>DMUD01000261.1:2335-2911 GCA_003476475.1 Cytophagales bacterium
GGCACAAGCCGCTGGTATTCAGCTTTCTTTGGGACAGCAGCTTGCCATGGTTTTTACTTTGATGATTACGAGCAAAGGGGTGGCAGGAGTGCCAAGAGCGTCTCTTGTCATCTTGTTGGGAACGGCTTCCTCGTTTGGTCTTCCTACCGAACCCATTTTTATCATTTTGGGCATAGACGAGCTAATGGACATGGCACGTACCAGTGTAAATGTGATTGGAAACTGCCTGGCTACGGTGGTCATTGCGAAATCGGAAGGCGAATATGTGAGCCTTGAATAAAAACATTGCTAAAGGGTGTGCACACTTTCTCTATCTTTGTTGCTCACATCATACGATTGCATGGAACTTAAAGACGACTTACAAAAATTTAGCTATGCCATAGGCATTAGCGTGGCACAAAACCTACAGCAGCAGGGAATAGAAGCAGTAGATGCCCAAGCCATAGCCGCCGCATTTTCAGATAGTTTTTCAGGACAAGTAAAATTGGATCCTCAAGAGGCTCAGCAGTTTATTCAGAAGTTTTTTTCAAAAGCTTCTGAATCAAAACATCAGTTAAACATAGAACAAGGCAAGTC
>DMUD01000241.1 GCA_003476475.1 Cytophagales bacterium
CAGATACAATAGCAGCCAATGGCAAAGGTTGCCCCAAACTCCAATTGGCCAAAAATACAAAGGCCGATAGCACCAAACCATTTACTAAGCCAACAAGCAGCACTTTCAACAACCTGTACATCAAATTTTGGGCAAAAAACGTACGATTGGCCAAACTTTGTACCACTATAGAAGAGGACTGCACTCCAACATTGCCGCCCGTGGCCGTGATAAGCGGAATAAAGAATGCCATGGCTGGAATAAGTACCAAGTTTTTTTCAAACAATCCAATAAACCACGCTCCTACGAGTCCGCCACACATCCCTATGAAAAGCCAAGGTAGTCTTGCCCTTGTCAGCATCCATACCGAGTCATCTTCCTCAATGTCTTCAGTAATACCAGCCATTGCTTGGCGGTCTAATTCTTGACGCGCCTTGATGATATCTACCACGTCGTCGATGGTTATCATCCCAACAAGCTTTTTTTGCACGTTCACGACTGGAATAGAATCCAAATCATATTTTTGCATGATGTCGGCCACCTCTTCGCTGCTCATCCAAGTTTCCACGTATAAAACATCTTTTTCGCAAATGGTGGCTACTTTTGTGGAATCGTTGGCCAAAATTATTTTCTTCAAAGAAACGTGCCCCACCAAAGCCTCGGTATCGTCGATTACATACACAGTGTACAACTTTTCCATATTGGCAGTTTGGGTGCGAATTTCTTCGATACAGTGTTTCACATTCCAGTTCCAACTTGCAACCACAAATTCTTTTGCCATCAAAGCCCCAGCGGTATCTTCCTCATAACGAAGAAGATCCTGTATATTTTGGGCTTTTTCTTTGTTGGCTATAAAACCTATCACCTCGTCGCGCATTCTCAAAGGTTGCTCGTTCAAAATATCGGCGGCATCGTCGGAGTCGACGAATTCTAAAAGCTCGGCTATTTCTTTCGAGGCAAAATTTTTGAGGAATTTGGTGCGAGTATCTTCGTCTATGTAACTCAATATTTGAGCAGCGACTTCTTTGTCTAGAATACCGAATAGGTATTTGCACTCGTTTGTATCAAGTTCGTACAGCACCGAGGTAATATCGGCAGGATACAACTCGTCTATCATGAATTTGATTTTGTTGGCGTCTTTGGCTGCTACAGCCGTTCTGACTTCTTCCAAAAATTCTATTGATAGTTCGAATTGTGTCATGGTTTGGATTGAAAGATTAAGAAGACCTTTCTTTTTCTATATCGTTTGTCAAGTCAATAAATTCTTGCACGGTGAGTTCTTCTGCCCTTTGATCAAAAAAACGGCCTGAAAGAAAATCGGTTGACAAATTTAGGCTCTTCAAGTTGTTGCGCAATGTTTTCCTGCGATTATGATAGGCTGTTTTGACTATTGTTTTAAATAACTTTTCATTGCAGCCCAGTGTTTGTCTGTCATTTCTGGTAAGGCGCACCACCCCCGACATTACTTTGGGTGGTGGGTCGAAAACATACTGTGGAACCGTGAAAAGATATTCAATTTTGTACCAGGCATGCAATAGAATTGTCAGTATGCCGTTGTCTTTTTTACCTTCCAGCCTTTCGGCCACTTCTTTTTGCAACATGCATACCACTTCGGGCACTTTGTCGCGAAAATCTAGTATATGAAAGAATATTTGGGATGATATATTGTAAGGAAAATTGCCTGTAACTGCCAATGTTCCATTTTCAATCTCGTCTAAATTCGTTTGTAGAAAATCTCCATGAAGAATCGTGAGTTTTTTTTCCTCCTTGTATTTGGCTTTTAAAAATGGAATAGACTCATTGTCAATATCAATTGCGGTTATTTTTTTATCGCTTTGCAACAAAAAATCGGTCAACGCACCTGTACCGGGTCCAATTTCCAACAAATGCGTATAGCCTCCGTGTCCAGTGAGCGATTTGGCAATGCGTTCTGAAATAGCACTATCGGTTAAAAAATGTTGGCCAAGATGTTTTTTGGGAGTAACCTTCATTGTAAAAAACTTGAATTGTGGGCTTAAGAAGCTGTAATATTAAAACATGACACCAAAGCGCACGTTCCAAGGACTAGAGTAAATAAGATGGGTTGGGGTCCAGTTCAAATTATATAACATTGTGACTGAGATACCCCCACGGTTGGATATAGGCATCAAATAACCTCCACCCACGAAAAAAGAAGTTACCCATTCGCGACGAGGCATGGTCAAATAAAAATTCGTGGCATTCAAATATTCCATTTCAGAATAGACAAATACATTGTCATGCACCAAATAGCGACCGAAAATTCTTCCACCATAAATATTCGATTCACTATTTCCTGAATAAATTTTGAAACGCGAGTAAATATAGGTAAGCCCTAAACCCCACATAAGTTTATCATCCAACCATTCAGCACTGGGTACATAACCCAATGAAGGCGAGGCAAGTATAGTAGTAGGATTACCAAACTGAAGTCCAAAATTTCCACCAAACCGAATTCTATCCCATGCATTTTTGGTCATTTGAACATGATGCATCTTAGAAGGGTATTTATGAAAACTTTTTGGAGTATTTCCTGCCAATATCTTGAATTGAAAAAGCGATAGAAACGATATAGCTATAATTTTTATCATAATAAGATTCCTTTTACAAATTAAGTCATTGGAGCAAGTGTAAATCAATTTATGGATAAGTATGGCACCTTCCAACATCGAATCACAACTTCATAGCATGCACGGTGGCTCTACTTTTGTTCTTTACATATTTGGCAATCCAATGCATGAGTAAAAGAGACACCACAATGCACATTATGACCACATAACCTAAAGTATCGTAACCAATCAACTTTCCGTCGGGCGATTGAGCCACTATACTCCCAGCCAAGAA
>DMUD01000046.1 GCA_003476475.1 Cytophagales bacterium
CCTTATCGTCGCAGTGGGTGTGCTGATAGCAGTGGCTTCGCTTTGGTACACCAATTTGCTAGTGAAAAATTTACAGCAACGCGAACAGCGCCTTATAGACTTGTATGCCAAAGGTTTGAAAGCTCTTATAGCCGAAAACAACAACGATAATTTGGCTTTCCTTTTCAACGAGATTATCGAAACCAACGACTTTATACCCGTGATTCTTACCGACGGAAAAAGACAACCCGTCAATTTCAAAAACATAGAAATAAAGGAAAAATGGAGTGCCGAAAAAAAAGAAAAATTCGAAAAAAAAAAGCTGTTGGAACTGCAGCAAACGCACGAACCTATCTTGATTGAAATAACGCCGGGCATGTTCAACTACATTTATTATGGCGATTCGCAGCTGCTCAATCAGCTGAAGTTTTATCCATATATACAGCTTGGTGTCGTGTTTCTTTTTGCCTTTTTGGCTTATTTGCTTTTCAGTTTTTCGCGTAATGCCGAACAAAATAGGGTATGGGCTGGCATGGCCAAAGAAACGGCGCACCAGCTGGGCACGCCCATTTCATCGCTCATGGCATGGATAGAACTTTTTAAATCAGACGCCAAATTCAGCAAACATCCTGCCGTGCCTGAAATTGAAAAAGACATACACCGGCTAGAAACGGTTACAGCACGGTTTTCAAGTATCGGTTCGGTCCCTGTTTTGAAAGAAGAAAACATCGAATCTGTCGTACGCGATGTGGTGGGATACCTGCAAAACAGGATTTCGAAAATGGTAAGCATGGAAATTCAGTCTTCACTGCCTTTCGAAACTACGGTGAAATTAAACAAGCCATTGTTTGAATGGGTTATCGAAAACTTGTGTAAAAATGCGGTAGATGCCATGAATGGCAAAGGCAAACTGACTCTTTCCTTTCAAAAAGACGAGCTGGGTCGCGTGATTTTAGACATTGCCGATACGGGCAAAGGAATAGCCCCCAACAAGCTGAAAAAGGTTTTCCATGCGGGATTTACCACCAAACAACGCGGCTGGGGACTGGGGCTCACGCTGGCCAAACGCATCATTGAAAGCTACCACAATGGCAGAATTTTTGTGAAAAGTTCGGAAGTGGACAAGGGCACTACATTTCGAATCGTGTTATGAAGAAGAATTATGAATATTTTTTGTTGTTTTTTGCGCTATGCCTGTGTCCCATTTTGTCTTTTGGGCAAAATTTGACGATTGAAGACCTTTTCACCAGCACCAAATACAGGGAAAAACTGCCCGAAAATTTACGATTTCTGAAAGATGACCGTTTTTTTACAGAACAAGACGGCAATAGGCTACTAAAAAAAGCCACGCTCACAGGCAAAACAATCGACACAGTGATAGACAAGACCGACACATTGCTTGGAGGCCGATTCGATTTTTTTGACTATTCTTTTTCGCCCGACGAAAAAACCATTTTAATAGCTGGCAACCGCCAAGCGATATATCGCCGCTCATTCACGGCCGACTATGTCGTTTTTCAAAAGGACAATACTCATTCATTCCGAAAAAAAACGGTGCTTAAAAACGCGAGCAATGTCACCTTTTCGCCCGATGGGAAAAAATAAGCCTATACAAATAATAACAACTTATTTTCATTTGATATTGAAAAGGGCTTGTTAACCCAAATTACATTTGATGGCAAAAAAAATGAGGTAATAAACGGCAGCACCGACTGGGTGTATGAAGAAGAGTTTGAATTCACCAAAGCATATTCTTGGAGCCCCGACAGTCGTTATTTGGCTTATTACCGCTTCGACGAAAGCGAAGTGCCGGAATACATCATGCAAAAATGGGAGTCGTTGTACCCTACCGACTATCGCTACAAATACCCAAAAGCAGGCGAGAAAAATGCACAGGTAGAAATAAAAAGCTATGATTTTCAACAAAACCAAAGCATAACACTGTACCAACAAAACGACACTACCTACTACTTTCCGCTCGTACAATGGGATTCCAAAGGCCTTCAGGTCTTGGCATTGGACAGAAGCCAGCGCACAGTGACCATTGGCTCACAGAAAAAACGATTTTCTACTTCGGTCGAAATGGAAGATTATGGCTTTTTTCTACCCCACCTTTTAGTGGGCGAAAACGGCTCTTTTCAACTGTTTCGGCCAGAAAAATCGGTAGTAAAAGCCTTGGAAAATACAGAATTGGACAAAGACCTGCGCCTAAAACAAATGGCTGGTGACTGGATATATTTTACCCAAACCCAAAATGCGATAGAAACGGCATGCTATCGCATGCATTACAACACGGGCAAAATAGAAAAGCTGTCGGTTGAAAAGGGACAAAACAGCCTACAAGTGAGTGAAAGTGGCAATTTTTACATTTTGAGCAATAGCGCAGCGGGTCGTCCGCCTACTGTTACGCTCCACGATGCCAAAACCAAGAAACCCATTCGAACCTTGGAAGACAATTTGAAATTGCGCCAGGAGTTGCAATCGCTCGTTTTGCCCGAACAAAAGTTCTTTCAGTTTACGA
>DMUD01000127.1:0-3745 GCA_003476475.1 Cytophagales bacterium
ACTGCTCCTAGCATAGAAACAACACCTCCGATGAGCCAAAGCAGTAAAATTGCATATCCTGAATGAATGTCTAATACTTGAAATCCTAAGGATGTGAATACACCTGTGCCAATCATGTTGGCAATCAGAATTGCTGCAATTTGTCCCGGTCGGAAGTATTTCTTCATTTTACACGAATGTATTTCCCGGGAACGAGCACATAATTTGCCGCCAAGCCATTCAGTCTAATTAAGCGCTCAGGAGTCGATTTATGCTTCGCGGCAATACTGTCCATAGTGTCGCCGTCTGCGATTTTATGGTGTGTCAGCGCTAACATGCCGTCTCCTGTAAGATCTTTAACTTTTATTTTTCTTTTTGGAATAGTTTTGTTTCCGTAATTGATGATTTTGGCAAGGTCTAATGGAACATCTTTGTAACGCATTTCCCAATGCAAGTGAGGTCCTGTCGAACGTCCTGTGCTGCCTCCTAAACCGATTGTTTCTCCGCATTTAACACGTTGTCCAGGAACAACCGAAGTAGCTGAAAGATGGGCATACCATGTTTCGATTCCACTGGCGTGTCGAACAATTACAATGTTTCCGTACCCTCCGTTGTTCATTCCTGCAAATCGCACTCTTCCATCGAAAGCAGATTTTACGGGCTCACCCTCTTTAAGGTTTAGGTCCCAACCGGTGTGAAGACGGCTGTATTCGCTCGTCTTTTTTCCTGGTACAGGCATGGTGAATTTGGTGAGTGTGTCGATGTAAATTACTTCCGAATTAACCTTTGATTTTTCAGAAGAACTCCACCCAGCGTATAGGCTCTTTGTATTCCAATGTAGAGTGTAAGAGCTATTGTCAATGTAAGTACTGTCACTTTTGCTTTCAGTAGTATCAGCGAGGATTTTGGTCTCCGCAATCACGGTGAAAGAAGAAAAAAGTAGGACGGTTAAAAGAATTTGTGTGAGTAGTTTTTTCATGTTATTTTTTTTGAGATAAAATCAAGTGCGGTTCGTTGTGTGAAATATTGTAACCAATGCGAAAGGGCAGTTCAGCAGGGGCTTTCGTAGCAAAGGCCTTTTTTAAATCAGGTTGAATGCGGCCAGCAAAAAGTCCGATCGGTTTTGTGTATTTCCCGAACAATTGAACGTTCCAGGTGGAGTCGTTTAGAAAGTTGAATGGAACACCAGAATCATCTTGTAAGAGTGTTTTGGTGTTTGTTAAGATGAGGTCTCTAATTGTGCTGAATGAAGTTTGATGCAATAAATAGGAGGCCGCTTTTAAGAATACGAATTTCCCGTCCATTGATTTAATATAATTTTGAAGTCCGATATTCTTTTGCAAACCACCGTTACTTATGTCGGTTGAGATGTATTGAATAATTTTCTTGTGAGTTTGGTCTGGGTTGCACAGAGTTACTGTTACCCCGAGGGCTTGGGCTTGAGTAGTTATTTCTTCAGTTCCCAATGAATCCAACTTGAAATATTCAATTTTTGAAACCATAAGTCCTTGTCTTCTAGCGTAGAAAAGTAAAAGAGGCAGTGTTCCATTTAAATCACTCTGGTGTAATTCGGCATTCATACTTATTGTCATGAAATATCCGCTTCTGTTTGATGTGTAAAGCGCTCTTTTAATTTTCTTAATGTAATTAAGACAAGAAGAGTCTGCTTTTAAATCCTTCCCAACAGAACCAATAGGTTCAAGGCCAATCATGATGGTTTTTTTGCTGGTTGGAAAGAAACAATTTGAGTAAAGTGCATCGCCGCCTGCAAACGGATAAAATAAAGTAAGGCTGTCTTGAGGTAGATAATTCGTCTTTGGCACCCAAGTTTTGATTTTCGAAATTTTGTTTGTGTCAACCAATGCCCATTCGTTGTCTAATTCATTTTTCATATTCAGCCATCCTTGAGAAAGGGCAATTTCTGAATAGTTTTTCATGGGTGCTATCCCCGAAATTATCGATGCGAAATCTGTAAGTAAAGTGTCAATAGGGATTTTTACCTCAGCCGTTTTTAATGTATCTGTCTTGACTGGTGCTTTTGGGGCTTCTTTAGGTTTAGTATTTTCGTTGCATCCGGAAATGACAAGAATTGATATACTCAAACTAATAATTATACTTGCTAAACGGAATTTTAGGATTGCCATAATAATTTTTTGGGTTGCGAAAATAAACTTTATTAACAGTAATTGCAAATAAATTGTTAATAACTACGCTCTTTTAATGATGCGAAGGGCTTTGCGGTTTGATTTTCCTGCGAATTTTACTTATTAAGTTTGCCAAAATATTTTTTTCGCTTATGGAAATGGTTAATTTGAAATCTCAGTATTTAAAGATAAAACCCGAGGTAGATGCCGCAATTCAAAGAGTTATGGATAACGGTATTTTCATCAATGGCCCAGAGGTCAAAGAGTTTCAGTCTAATCTGGAAAGGTATTTAGGGGTGAAGCACGTCATACCATGCGCAAATGGGACAGATGCACTGCAAATAGCCATGATGGGCCTGGGATTAAGCCCTGGTGATGAGGTTATCACAGCATCTTTTACCTATGTGGCCACTGCTGAAGTTATTGCCTTATTGGGATTAGTTCCTGTATTGGTTGAAGCGAAGGAATCTGATTTTACCATTGATACGAAGGAAATTGAAAAGGCTATTACGCCTAGGACTAAGGCCATAGTTCCTGTGCATTTGTTCGGCCAAGGTGCGGACATGAATGGCATTATGGAAATTGCAAAAAAGTACAATTTATTTGTAATTGAAGACACTGCCCAAGCTTTGGGGGCTACATATATATTGTCGAATGGAAAAAAAGCTTCATTAGGAACCATTGGAGATGTCGGTTGTACAAGCTTTTTTCCTTCTAAGAATCTAGGTTGCTTTGGAGACGGGGGTGCGCTATTCACAAATAATGATGAACTAGCTGCTGATTTGCGCATGATTGCGAATCACGGACAAAAAGTTCGTTATTACCACGATGTAATTGGCGTGAATTCACGTTTAGATACTATACAGGCGGCTATTCTTGATATAAAGTTGAAGCATTTGAACGAATACGCAGAGGCGCGAAGAAGCGCTGCGGATTTCTATGATAGTGCGCTGAAGAATGTGGAGGGTTTAATTACACCGAATCGAATTGAGAGCGGAACTCATGTTTTCCATCAGTATACCTTACGTGTGTTAAATGGAATGAGAGATGCCTTGCGTAAACATCTTGAGGAAAACGGAGTCCCGAGTATGGTTTATTATCCGCTACCGCTTCATTTTCAAAAAGCATTCGAGAGTGAACGCTACCCAAAAGGATCTATGCCCATAACTGAACTTTTATCGAGCGAGGTTTTGTCTCTTCCCATTCACACCGAAATGCAGTCTGAAGAGCTGGAATTTATCGTTGAAAAGGTGCAGTCCTTTTTCAACGTGTGAGGGGTTTTGAAGTGAAAAAAAATGAAGAAATGGCCCTTTTAGTTGTTTTTATTGAAAAAAAAATAGGGCTTGGCTCATATTTTTCGATTTGAAAATCAATGCGTTACAATCCCATGATAATTATTTTAAAAAGAAATTCACAATAGTGCTTGTGAATAACAATTCATGATGTACATTTGCACCCCGAATTTTCCGAGTCGTGTACTCGTATTAAAAATAGTGAAATAAAGGAACTTTTATAACAATGCCAACAGTTCAACAGTTAATCAAAAAAGGTCGCACACCAAAGACCTATCGCAGTAAATCAGCTGCCTTAACCTCATGTCCACAGCGTCGTGGGGTTTGTAC
>DMUD01000127.1:4142-4321 GCA_003476475.1 Cytophagales bacterium
GCTAAGGTTCGTTTAACGAATGGTTTTGAAATCATCGCTTACATCGGTGGTGAAGGACACAACCTACAAGAGCATAGCATTGTATTGGTTCGTGGTGGTCGTGTGAAAGATTTACCAGGTGTTCGTTACCACATCGTTCGTGGAGCTTTGGATACAGCCGGTGTAAACGGTCGTGGTCA
>DMUD01000286.1:0-170 GCA_003476475.1 Cytophagales bacterium
TATGGAACCAATCCAGGTATGGGTGTGAAAATTACAGAAACTCTTCCTACTTCTCACGATTTGGCGGACAAAAACGAGATACCTTCTTTCCAAAAATCACTGGCTTACATGGGGTTGAAAGAAGGGCAGGAAATGCTGGGTCAAAAAATTGATTATGTTTTTATAGGCAG
>DMUD01000286.1:500-709 GCA_003476475.1 Cytophagales bacterium
TGCACCAATTCCCGCATTGAAGATTTGCGCCAAGTAGCCGATTTCGTTAAAGGAAAGAAAAAAGCCACAGGAGTGGAAGTATGGATAATTCCCGGTTCTAAACAAGTGGAAAAACAAGCCATTGCCGAAGGGTTGGATAAAGTATTTACCGCTGCTGGCTTCGATTTGAGGGAACCTGGCTGTTCGGCTTGTTTGGGTATGAACGAAGA
>DMUD01000286.1:1015-6550 GCA_003476475.1 Cytophagales bacterium
ATGAACGAAGACAAAGTGCCTGCAGGTAAATATTGCATTTCTACTTCAAACCGAAATTTCGAAGGTCGCCAAGGCCCTGGCGCGCGCACCTTTTTGGCAAGTCCATTGATGGCAGCGGCTGCAGCAGTTACGGGAAAAGTGACCGATGTGAGAGAAATGTTGTAATACAACATAGTTGGAAAAAGCGAAGCTTTTAGTTTTTGGTTTTCTTCATGTCACTTAACTCTTTTTGCAACTCCAGCACCAAGCTCGACAGTTTTTCAAGAGACAGTTCCTCCCCTTTTGGCAACCGGAAACTGATGTATCCAATGGCTTTCCAAATCTCCAAAACTGTTTCCAGTTTTATTTCATAAGGTTCATAAATCAAGTTGTCCGATTTCAGCACCAACGAATTACATTCCGAAATTTTGTTCACTATGCGTTTGTACACGATTCCTTCCTCTTTAGTTAAAACCACATAGCAGTCGTTGTCTTTAATATCTTGCCAATTTTCTTGGTAATACGTAATAATATAGGAATCGGGGGCAATGGGCAACATACTGTCGCCTTTGATTTGAAAAATGCGATAGGTTCTGTCTTGTGAAATTTCATTCAGAGGAAGCGAAAAACAGGACAAATCTTTGATGTATTCTTGGTCGGCAAAACCATTCAAATAGCCAGCACTCGCTTTGTTTGGGACAATATTTACCAACTCCCTATTTTCTGGACTTACCACAATGGGTAACACACGCAATTCGGACACGATTCCTACTGCAGTACCAGATTCCTTGCTCAAATCTTTGCTTAAGATATCGTCGATACTTACCTGAAAGTATTTTGTTATATTTTGAAGTGTAAACAATTTTGGTTCGGCGCGCGACTCTTCATAAGAACCTAATATAGATCTTGTCATTCCCAATTTTTCGGCCAACTCCTCTTGGGTAAAGCCCTTTGCCTTTCTCAAAAACTTCAAATTATTGCTTAAAACACTCATAGAATACATTTTTCGATAAAATTACCAATATAACTAGGATTGCCAAAATTATTAGCATTATATTTGCCAATATTATTAGTATTCAGATTTCGTATAGCCCACGGAAAATTGTAATTTGCCAAAAAAAATAGCAATCAAATTTTTCAACGGCACATTAAATTGAATTTACTTTCACGATTTATCTTTTAAAAAATGGCAGACAACACAGAAAAATTTAAAGCACTAAAGCTCACAATCGACAAACTGGAAAAAGAATATGGCAAAGGCATCGTCATGAAACTTAGTGACGAAAGAGTGGTAGATATCCCCGCCATCTCAACTGGCTCACTTGGCTTGGACATTGCGCTGGGCATAGGCGGATTCCCCCGCGGACGCGTCATTGAAATTTACGGGCCAGAATCTTCGGGAAAGACCACCATTGCCATGCACACCATTGCCGAAGCCCAAAAGGCAGGCGGGTTGGCTGCCTTCATCGACGCAGAACATGCTTTCGACAAAAGCTATGCGGAAAAACTGGGAATTAATACCGAAAACCTTCTCATCTCTCAACCCGATAACGGAGAACAGGCTTTAGAAATTGCCGAACATTTGATTCGTTCGGGAGCCATCGATGTCATTGTGATAGACTCGGTTGCGGCACTTGTACCAAAAGCAGAATTGGAAGGGGAAATGGGCGACAGCAAAATGGGACTTCAAGCCAGACTAATGTCACAAGCCTTAAGAAAACTAACCGGAACAATCAATAAAACAGGTTGCAGCTGTATCTTCATCAACCAATTGCGCGAAAAAATAGGCGTAATGTTTGGCAACCCTGAAACCACAACAGGAGGTAACGCCCTTAAATTCTATGCTTCGGTTCGTCTAGACATTCGACGTATAGGCCAACTGAAAGATGGAGAAGAAATATACGGAAACCGCACCAAGGTAAAAGTGGTAAAGAACAAAGTAGCACCGCCTTTTAAAGTAGTGGAGTTTGACATTATGTACGGTCAAGGCATTTCGAAAGTAGGCGAAATACTAGATCTGGGTGTAGAATTGGAAATTATTCAAAAATCAGGTTCTTGGTTTTCGTACAAAGGCAACAAATTGGGACAAGGACGCGACACCGTACGCGATTTGTTGCTAGACAACCCTGAACTAATGGAAGAATTGGAAAAAGCCATCAGAGAAAAAATTAAAGGTGAAACGGTGGCCACTGCCAAAGCCACTTCTGAAGTAGAATAAAAATTTAGAAAGACGAAAATCAAGTATTTGTTTTAATTTCAAACCTGAATTAATCAGTTAACAAACGAATTGGTTAATTCAGGTAATTTTTAAGTAATACTTCATGGAAATACCTTCACATTGGGACGAAAAATACGTCATCACTTTCTTATACATTTCAATTTCGGTTTCCGATTCCATTGTCACCTCTAAAGAAACCACCGTACTGAACAATAACCTTGACAAACTACTGCGAGAATACTTCCATTTATCTGAATTGGAAAAAGAAAAAATCATCTCAGAAGTGCTGTCATTTAAAATTGTCAAAGAAGAAGAAAGAAGGGAAGCCATCAAGCTTATGTCCGAAAAAGTGAACCTTGATATGCAAACCTATCTGTACATGGTAGACAGGTTGAACGAGATTATACACTCAGACAAATACGTCGCCATAGAGGAACACTCTCTCATGTATTACATTCGGCTGATGTTCAACAAAAATTATCCTCAGCGCTAAGAATCAACCAATTCGTTTCATGTCCACTTCAACGTCTAGCTTGTGGGCGCCTCCACTCAAAATAACGCCTCGCATGGGGGTGAAGTACCGAAGGGCAATGATTGCCTAGTTTAAGGCTTTTCTGAAATCAGATGTCTTGAACTGATGTATCTTGTAAACATCCAAACCCCCCTTCCCTTTTATACGGTCAGAGCTCAAATAAAATATTTTTTTTGTTTTGTCACATCTTAAAGAAAGGTCGTCAGATTTGGAGTTTATAGGCACTGATAGGTTGGTCGCATTGGTCCACTTTTCTTTTTTAAGCACAGTTGTAAACACATCGTAACCTCCAAGACCTGCATGCCCGTTTGAACTAAAAAACAAAACCCCTTGTCCAAAATAAAACGGAAATAATTCATTATAAACTGTATTCACCCCATTTCCCAAATTAATTGGAGACGACCATTTGTTTCCCAATTTTTTGCACATATAAATATCCATACCCCCAAATCCACCTGGCATGTCTGAAACAAAGAAAAAAAAATTACCATCAGGAGATAAATTAGGATGACCAAAACTGCTACTATCATTATCAAAACCAAATTTTTGTGGTTTTGATAATTCGAAAAACTGCCTCTTGAAACGGTAGATCGCTGTTCTATTTGAAAACGAGTCGTTCAATTTAGGCTCTGTTTTTGAAAAAAAAATTTCATTGTCCTCTAAATCAGTAGCAGTAAGTCCATCCCCAAACGATTGAAAATTTAACATTACCCTTTCATTAAGTACATTATTGCAACGATACATTCTGAAAGGATATTGATTGTTGCTGAGAGACTTTTTATCAGTCGTTTTCCATTTCCTTGAAGACAAGAATAAAAGAGTATCGTTATTAACTTCGTTTATCACATCATCATAGATAGAGTTTACGTGCTGAATATTTTCCAAATACACATCCGATATTTTATCAAATGCTTGATTGATAGTGTCACAGAAATACATGCTCTCATAAGAAAACACATCACTTGAATCAGCCAAATAGCAAGAGGAATAAATACGTTTCGCTTTTTCATATTCCCCCTCTTTTTGCAAATGCCTTGCAAAATTTTTCAAATCTTGCAGGTCTGTATTACATGACTGAATAATGTCTTTATACATTGAGTTTGCACTAGTCGAATAGTTCAACATGGAATAACATTTCGCTAATTGTTTTTTGCATCTACAAGCCATTGAACTATCTGATGTTTTAGAAATAGCCTCTTTATAGTAATCTATAGCCAAAACGTAAGCTGCTTTGCCAAATAATGTATCAGCTTGACTTGCTTCTAGTGCTTGAGAAAAAAGATAGTTAGGCAATACGGCCACAATAAATAGAATGGCACTTTTCCATCTTCTAAAATTCATTTTCTGGACTATTAAAAGTAGATAGGTGATAGAAATTGCGGTATTTCTTTAAGTGAAGAATTGCTTCGACTTTTTTTTGCAAAAGAAAATGAAACAAAAACCTCATGATATAAATCACGCGCCATCCCATTATTGCCTTGAACTAAAGAATATCCAAGCATTGTTTGTTTTACTTTTTTTTCGAATTGAAAATTAAAAGCAACACTCGCTGCCCATGTGTGATGCAACCCATATTGAAGACCAACAAAAAAACAATCATGCTGCAACTTAGTTGAAGCAGCCACATAATTACCCAAATTAGTTACCTGTTGGGCATACAACGCTGGAACAAGTTTCCAACTACTTGATACATTGTAAGCATAAGAACCGAAAAAAGTATATTGCTGGTATTCAATTAAATAACCATAACTACTTGCCAATGGATTTAACCCTTTTGAAACATTCTGAACCGAAATTGAAAGCAACATTTGTTTTGTTTTATGCAATATTCCGGCATTGAAATTCACTGCCCATCGGTTTAAATTGTTTTTAGGAATTAGGGCATCGTCTAGATTTCGAACATTCAAATTATGGGTATTGATACTATAGTTGTGTGCTATAGGAGCCAACCCCATTTGCCAAAAACCCTTTTGCGTCTTTAAGCGATACGCCACGTTTAATCTAAAAGAATTTTGTGTCTCGAGCAAAGATTGATAAGACTCCATCAATAGCCCCATTCCAATACTTTTCTTTGGAAAAAAAGTCTCGCATTGCACAGAAGTATATCGTAAATTAGAACCAGTCCGATTGGCAATAAAAATGGACGAGCTTTCATTAGATCCTGTAATGGACGGGTTAAACCCTAGCCTTTCAAGATTTACCAAAGATTGCACAACAACCTGTTGCCCTTTGGAATTTAGAGTACATAAAAGACAAAAAAGAATTTGTAAACATAGCCGATTCATCGTTCCAACAATAGTTCTCCTGTGTAAGCTTTTTTACCTCCATTCAACCTCAACTGATACCTATATATCCCATTGCTTTCGCTCCCACCGTCCCAATCGTTTTTGTACGATTGGGAATAAAATACCAATCTACCAGTGTTACTAAAAACAGCCAATTCAACATTTGAAAATTCTTCTATGTTTTCAATGAAAAAAGTATCGTTCTTTCCATCCCCATTTGGACTCAAGAAATTATAAATAGCATTTTTTTTTGCTTGTGGTGATAGCTCGATTTTATCTTGACAATTTTTGTTGCTCGATTTACAAGAATCAATAGTTAGCGTTACCTCAGCCCCTTCTTTCAAAATAATCTCATCAGACAAAACGATACTTTTGCTCGCCGAAATTCGCAAATTATCATTCGGATAAATGACCACAGGCCTAAATACCACTTCTTCCACAGATGCTATTACCCCTGCCGATTGACCTACGTGCAAAATGGGGATGCATTCTGAAGTAATCTCCAATTGGTCTATCAATAT
>DMUD01000286.1:6633-6967 GCA_003476475.1 Cytophagales bacterium
CGAGGTATTGGTAGCAATACGTCTGCACCAACCCTCGAAAGAACCATCCCCATTAAAATTGCCAATATTTTGGAATATCTTTACAAAAGACTCTTGAAGTAAGTCTTTCGCTTCTTCTCTATTGCGAGAATAGGGCAAACAAACCGAAAAAAGTTTTGTAGCTAACAAATCATACAGCTTGCTTTGGGCCTCTCGATTGTTTTTTTGCAACCCTCTATGAGAAATTTGAGTTCTGGCAAACTTATCTTAAATTTTAATCAATTAGTTTTCTATCCTTGCAATTTAAGTTCCATTCATGGTAATGACAAAAATTAAATTTATTCTAAACCAAAAC